>CAZNFR010000039.1:0-31465 GCA_964572225.1 uncultured Bacteroidaceae bacterium | reverse complement strand
CCCGGATGGCGGAATTGGTAGACGCGCTGGTCTCAAACACCAGTGGCCGCAAGGCCGTGCCGGTTCGACCCCGGCTCCGGGTACAAAAAAAATAGTACTTAATTCGGGCAAATCTCAGTTCAATTTATCATTTTCCCCTTACTATCGTAAATTCCCTGGTGAAGTTTGGATTTATAGCTCCATTTTCATAAACTTCAATAGAAAAAGCATGTGGAGAATGTAGTCTGTTCGACATCGTATCGACTGAACCGGCCTCTAAGAGAATTTCTAATTCAATTTTGCCGGTTCCTGCAGATGCATATACCCCTTTCTTGTCAATTATATCCCATCCAATATTTGATATATCGTAAGGGTTATTATTAAGCGAAAATCCCTGCCCATTCATATTTACAAGCAGGTTAGTTTTCTCGGACAAAAGAGCTGTTAGAGAATACCGGCCCTGGATAAGCTCCCCGTCTTCCATTGAAAGCAGATTTTTTCCAAAAGTACCTGTTTCAGGATATTCAATTGACACAGTATGCTCATATGAAGTATTTTCGATGAAATGTGTAACATACCTCTCAAAATCAGGAAGAATAACAATTATACCCAGTTCCTGGTATCGGTTTTCCAGATTCTGTCGAATCAAATCTGGTTGCAGAAGCATGGCATTGTCGATAAGAGTGGTGCCCGGGTTTTCATTGTCCAGTATTCCATCATCCTGAATATCAGTTCCAATATTCGCAATGAGCTCTGAAAGATCCGCAACTGACAAATCACCTTGCAAAATAACCGAAATAGCCAGTAGAATAGCGTTGTCTTCTCCTGATTGAGCTATATCCAGTTTTTCAGATTCCAGGATATCGGCTTTTTCTATCTCAAAAATCTTTGAGATTTCACTCTGCGCTTGCTTTTTTGCTTTTGAAAACTCCATCCCTTCATCCAGTAGATAGTTTACTCTTGTTCTTTCCAGGTTTGAGATAATATTGATATTGAGACTAGATCTATTTGATACATCTGACAGGGTATAAAGGGTTAACTGTGCATCCGAGTTGGTGTTCTTTATCTCATTGAAATAAAAACCGTTAGCCATTATTTCAACATATTAAGAACTTAGGCTAATTCCTTGTAATTCGAAACTTCCTTTATTACCCAGTTGACTTGAATACGTCTTTCCGGTTGGAATAAAATCCGTTGAACGCTCTGTTACTTGAATGCTGGTCCCATTCAGATAGGGGCCTTTCTGTACATAACCCTTAATTACATCTACAAATATTTCTTCGACGACCGGATCTTCCTTTTTGCATGAAAGAAATACAAGCAGCAATAAGAAAAGCAAAGAATGAGATTTTGTCACAGCTATAAAAACTTTTTATCAGCTAACATTCAATTAAAAATATCCTGAAATAACCAAATCCTGGCTATTAACCAGGGGGAGTCAGGATATTTTTTACCTATTTTAATAAGTTAGCCAAGATTAGTAATAGGTAGTCGAATCAGATTTATCAGGTTCTAATTGATATACTGGAATCCAATAATAAAGAAAAAAAACAAAATGGATAATTGTGAAATTTCGGGTTGAATTTTGTGCTTAAAATATTGGCTAAGGTGGAAACTCTACATTATTTGATCTGTGTTCTACTGAATCTTACAAGCTTTTCAATCTCTCCTGTAAGATTAAATATTTCAAATTCTTTTCCTCCAGCGGTTTTCCACTTTTTGAAATCAACAATTGTTATCAGTAACACTTCAGCTTTAACACATAGGATAGATTTAATCGAGCTATAAGAAGTATAATGTCTATGCTAAACAGGTAGCCCTAATTAATTTGCATCATAAATGATCGATCACCTCACCCAGGTTAAGTTTTGCAATAGTTTTTCCAACTCGGGAATGCTTTCTGACGCTGTCACCCATACGATATCCAGATCTACATCAATGTAGTCGTGAATTAATATATCTCTCATCCCGGCCATATCAAGCCATGGAACGTTTGGATTTGCTGCCCTTAATTCCTTTGAGAGTCTTTTGGTTGCCTCTCCGATAATTTCCAACTGGCGAACCACAGCATCCTGTGTTAAAAAATCATCTGAAAATGATTGATGATTTTTTCCTGCCAAATAAGATTTTATCCTTCCAATGCTTTGCAGAATGTGTTCAATATAGATTCTATCATCTTTCATTCATAGATGACTTTAAGGTCATCAAAGATATATTTTTTAAGCCTGGGATTCTTTAATGAAGCCTCCGTAACAAGATCAACCTCCCTTCCAAGAATAATTGAAAGCTCCCTATGTATTCTTGCAAGGTCCAGCAAAGAAATAGTACTCTTGAATTTTACAAGGATATCAATATCACTATCCGCTGTCTCTTCCTTTCTCGCAAATGAGCCAAAAACTCCAATTCTCTCAGGATTATAAGGCCTAAGAATATTAATGATATTTTTATTTATCTCATTCTGATCCATTATAATACAAATATAAAATCTTTTTGATTTACAATCACTATCAGTATAACATAGGATCATAAAATCGGACACCGTAATCATACCAATCCTTATTATCTTTACACAATAAACATAATACTGAACCTCTATAATGACTTTGTTATTTACAAACAGTCATGAGGGATAGAATTTTTACAAAGAACGCTTTGTAATTACCTGATGAACCTGATAGATTTTTTTAGGATCTGCCATAGCTTTCCGCTAGCTTAGAAGCTTTACGGAGTCGCTGGCAAAAGCAGTCTTAATGTAGACTTTAGCTGAAAGATGCTTATTTTCCTTATTAAATATTTCTCAGTTAAAAGAAAAAATCTCCGGGTTATTGAATATGCCATCCGGGCAGGGATGGATTGAGTGGAGACAGGTACGCTAACTATTTAGTTATTTTATTTGGGTATTGTCGATTATCCATAGAAAACATACACTCCCAAAACCTGTCTCAAAACAAAAAATACAGGCTTACACTGCCAAGTATATAGAGAGCAATTATCAACACACTTTCGAGTCCGATATTGGCAATTCCTTTGCGTTGTCTGTAGAGCAATCCCATGATCAGAATGCTTACCATAAACATGGTGAGCGCAACCATAAAGGATTGCTGATTGCTTATATTATGCAGGATGCTTCCTTTACGATAGGCTATATCTGAGAATGCAATAAAGAGAACATCGAAGGAATTGCCGCCAATGATGTTGCCCACAGCCAGAGTAAGCGCTCCCTGACGAACTGCAGCTAGCGATACAATGAGTTCAGGGAATGAGGTCGCCACGGCAGTAAAAAAGGTCCCCACAATGCTTTCACTTAATCCTGTTTTCGTGGAGATGGCGATTCCTGATTTCGCAATGGCAAAACCTGCAAGACCGACCAGGATTGATAAAAGGATGAACTTTGAAATCAGGCGGCCCAGCTTGGTATCCCGAATATTATCCTTTTCAGGAATGTCCCTTACCGTCGAAAAAGTCTGTTTAGGTCCCCACAATGGCTTTTCCTTTGCCACCGAAATTAACTTAATCCCACCCAGGTAAACGAGTATAATCACAAATGAAAGCGGATGGATTTTAAAAAGGGTGATCTCCGGGCTGGCCATTCCGAAAATAACCAGGGTTAATAATCCCATCAGCAACACCCCCTGCATTAAGTTAGCCAGGGAGGCTGAGGCATGCTCAAGGTTCGCTCTGGAGTAGGAAATATCCGCGATAGAAAGAAAAACCGTTTGAATGGCAATCCCTCCAATTGCATTGCTTATGGCTAATTGGGGGTGATTGTTTACTGCGGCTACCACCGAAGTGATAATGCCGGATATGGAAGTTACTCCTCCCAGAAAAACAGCCCCCACCAGTGCCTCTCCCAGTCCGGTTTTGTCCGCAAGCTTATCTGCATGCCGGGTTAATGCTGTTCCGGCAAATACAATGACCAGAGTGGCAGCAATAAATAAAAGGATTGCGAAGCTTAAACTCATATAGGATTAACAACCGGTACCTGTTTTTTACTACAAATTAATTCAGTTCTGCTCTCATACCATTTCTGGTACTGCCTAAACCAGAAGCATTACCTGTTTACCGGATCCGGGTGGATCTCATTTTCACGGTCCTGCCATCCTGAAAACAAAATGAATCTATTCTTCGCCTCTGGTTCAGATCCTGGAAAAATATCCCTGCATTTTGCTTTTTAACTCCTCCTTCTCTTCACCTGTTGCTTTGGCGGTTGCCACCGAAATGCATTTGGGGCACATCATCTGCATCATTTCGGTCATCCGTATGCCCTTTTCCTCCATTCTTTCCATCATTACCGGCATCATAGCGTCCATCATCTCCCCCATTTCCTCCTTTTTTACATTTTTCATCATCTCCGGCATCATGGTACGCATCATCTCCATTCTGTCTTTCATTGACATATCCTTCATCATCTCCGGCATCATTTTCTTCATTATCTGCATCTTCTCTTCCATGGTAAGGTTGCCCATCATGGGCATCATTCTTTTCATCATAAATCGTTTCATGACTGATAGTTTTAGGTTTATATACAGAAAAGGAAGATAGGTAAGGGGCATGCAAAGGTCAACTATTTCTCAAGAAGAAAACATTATTTTTTTCTTAAGATCTTGCAGCTTCACCCCGTACCTGGCATATCATCCCTAAAACCGCATAATTGCCCTCATGAATCCATCCTTTTCACCGGGTAGCTCCTCCTCTTCCACAAGGTATACATTGCCCTGTTTCATAAAAGTCGAAACACCTGCTCTGTTCAGCAAACACTCATCTTTATAATGCCTGTCGCTATGGATTTCAATGGAGTTTCTTTCTTTTACATAATGACCCCATAACCTCTTGTCCTTTTCAATAAACAAGGTATCTACTGCTCCATTGATAGATCCTGTTACGGCTCTTTGGGTATCGGAGGTCGCTTTATTACTGCTGCGCATCATCTCATAACGGTTTCGTTTCTCTTCTTTTTCACGTGTGAAGTAACTCCGGATAAGATCCCATGACCTGTTGTGGAGCTCACTTTCGTTAACTTCATCTGGATTTCCCCTTACAAAGTCCGTATAAACATTGGGGTATCTAAGGTTCTCTCTGAATTGATGGAAATTTTCTTCGGTGGAAAATACTACCAGCGGAAGATCGTAATCCTTGAGGATTGCATCAAGGTGATTGCCAAGCTCCCTGTAAAACTTCTCCCGATCGATGTCCTTATCGTCTTTTCCGCTTCCCTGTCCGTGAAACATTCCCTGTCTCCCTTGATTCAGTCCTGTTCGGAACTGAAGCGATTTTTGCTTATAATCGTAGCCCGCAGCCTCTTTGAGTGATTGCGGAACCTGTTCATCCAGAGGTATTTCGGAAATTCTGCTTCCCGAGGCTGAAAAGAGTCTTACATCCCCCTGACTAAGCGCCAACAGGAAATATAATCCATTATGGTTGAATGCAGGGATCAGGGGCAGGAGGTAAAAATGGTTCCCAGCCATGGAAAAGTTCTCAACTCTATGCGGAAGGGAGAAATAATTCAGTTCATCCCTGCTAATAAATACCGCAAGGGTATTTTCCTGATTTCTCCAGAAGCGGCTATCTTCCAACAATTGATTACATTTCTTGAGGTATGCATTTTTATTTTCACCCTTCACACCCAGGTCCCCGAGCTCATTCTCCATCTTTTGTAATTCGTTTTTAAAATGCAACATACTATCCTCATTCTCTCCCGTACGATTTGTAGGAGTATAGATAGATATCAGATAATCCTGTTTTACTTTCGACAGTTCTTCAAAATTCCTTTTCGTTAACATTTTCATAATCTAATCTTTTTGGAGTCATTTACTTTCAAATGCCTGAAATACTATGCCAAATCCTTTTAATTTCCATTGTTATTTAAGGTGATCAGCAATTCCTGTCGATGATAAGCAGAGGTATGCATTCCGGGTTTGCAAATATGTTTGGGGAAAAAAAGGCCCAAACTGTGTGATTAAGGGTCAAAATATTTGATTCCTTATTCCGATTTTATAAATTTATCTACTACCTAAAACTACCTTATTATGGATCCGACCTTCATTCCCGCACCGGATAATATTCCTGTCCACTGGCTCTGGTTTCATATCCTTCTTTTGGTCACCTTCTTTCTTCATGTAATCCTTATGAACCTGATTCTGGGCGGCAGTCTGCTGACCCTCTGGGATAACCTGCGAAAGAAAACCGCTAAATCTGAGGCCGGAAGCATCCCAACCCTGATCGCGCTCACTGTCAATTTCGGGGTTCCCCCCCTGCTGTTTGTGCAGGTTCTCTATGGTCATTTATTCTACACCAGCTCCATATTGATTGCCATTCCCTGGATCCTGGTAATCCCGGTTTTGATCCTGGCATATTACGGTGCCTACCTATATCTCAGCAAGAAGGATAAAAACCCTGTCCTGGCCCGGGCCAGCCTGATCACCTCGAGCCTGATCCTTCTCTATGTAGCTTTTGTATATGTGAATAATCTCACCCTGAGCATGACACCCGGTCGGTTCGATATGTTTTTTGAGGACAGGTCAGGATTTCGCCTGAATCTTGGTGAACCTACCCTTATTCCCCGTTACCTGCACATTCTTGCCGGATCGATCGCAGTGGCCGGATTGGGAAGGGCGGCATGGAACTACTTCGGGAAAAAAGATAATAATGAACTCCGGCAAAAGGGTATCCAATCCGGACTGCGCATTTTCGCTTTTGCAACCATGATTCAGGTTGTTATCGGTATTATTTTCTGGATTACTCTTCCAAAGCATATCGGCAAACTGTTCCTGGGTGGGAATTTGTTATGGACCTTCATCCTGGGCTTTGCTATTTTGATTGCTTTTTTGATGATCACCCTGGCTATCCGACAGAAATTCATACCCTCCCTTATTGCTCTCCTTACGGTTCTTTCCCTTATGATCCTGATCCGCGATTTTGTGCGCAGAGCCTACATCGAACCGGTTTTCAGTCCGGCCGATCTAAAGAATCTGAGTCAACCTTCCTCCCTGATTCTATTCCTTGGAGTATTTCTCATCGGAATTGCCGCTCTTTATTATATGATCCGTCTCATTCTAGTCAAACCTAAAACCGAGCTGTCATGAACTATCCACTCTGGGAACTCCAATCTGTAAGCGGTGGTACCCTCATCGCCCTTATCGCCATTGCCCATGTCCTCATTGCTCATTTCGCCGTGGGAGGTGGATTATATCTGGTAATTACTGAGATGAGGGCGCGCAAAAATAACGATCAGACCCTTCTGTCCTATGTTCGTTCGCATACCCGGTTTTTTTTGTTGCTGACCATGGTTTTCGGCGGACTCAGTGGAGTGGGGATCTGGTTTATCATCGGACTGGTCTCTCCGGCCGCTACTTCCTCCCTGATCCATAATTTTGTTTTCGGATGGGCTACCGAGTGGGTATTTTTTATCGGTGAAATTGTGGCTTTACTCATCTACCATTATCGTTTCGATAAGATGAGTGCCCAAAACCATATCCGTATAGGATGGTTGTATTTTATATTTGCCTGGCTCAGTCTCTTCATTATCAACGGCATCCTTGGATACATGCTTACCCCGGGCAAATGGTTGGAGACCCAAAATTTCTGGCATGGATTTTTTAATCCTTCCTTCTGGCCGGCTCTTACCTTTCGTACGGGAATAGCATTGTTTATGGCCGGACTCTTCGGCATGGTTACCGCCGTCTTTCATAAAAACAAGGAGTTTAAGTCCCGGATTTTCCGCTATAATATACAATGGCTTTTCCTGCCATTCCTGATTATTCTGGTAAGTGGATTCTGGTATGCCTCTGTGATTCCGGATGGCTACCTCGAGAATATTCTCCAATACAACAATCAATCCCTGCGATGGATGAACATTTTAATTATTTCATCCCTGTTGTTATTCCTGATCGGGATTCTTTTTCTTTTGCGACTGCCCTCAGGATTTCACAAGGTGGCTGCTTTTTTGCTTATCCTTACCGGACTGGGATGGATGGGCGGATTTGAATACATGCGTGAAATTGGACGTAAACCTTATGTCCTCGGCGAATACATGTACTCCAATTCGGTATATAAGTCGGATATCAAGGATCTACGCCGTGATGGTTTTCTTTATCACGCGAAATTCACACAGGTCAGGCAGGTCACCGACGAAAATATCCTTTTTGCCGGTGAGGAGATCTTCCGCCTTCAATGCCTTAGCTGCCATACACGGGAAAACGGCAGCGGGATCAGGGACCTTTCGGCTCATCTAACCCTGAGGGGAATTGAAGCACAGCTAACCGGTCAGGGAAAGATCAACACCTATATGCCACCATTCATGGGAACTGAAACGGAAAAGAGAGCCGTAGCGGCATACCTTTTCCAGGTTTTACATGTGAAGGATATCACCATGGAAAAGCCTGCCATAGTGAAGGAAGAACCTGTGGAAGTCCCCGGATTCAATCCAGGCGAGGATGATTATGTCTTGCTTGCCTGGAATGATCTGGGCATGCATTGCATATCCGATAACGACAAGTATTTTGTTTTTCTTCCCCCAGCCAATACCCTATGGGCCCAACTGGTAAAGCGGGGTCCCAGGCCCGAAGTGGTAACCTCGGGTGTAAGACTGGAATATGAGGTTGAAGAGGGTTATAAGAAACCAGAAAATCATGTCCCGTTTTGGGAATACGCACCCCAGATTTTCGGAACCGAGTTGGAGGAAGGGGTTGGACTTACCGGTCTTAAGGTAGATGGCTCCTTTCATGTGAATGAAGCAGCGGGTGCCTATGTAGCGGAATTTATCCCTGTAGTGCCTTACCGCGACGATGGAAGTTTTAATCCATATCCCCTCTTCACGGTAAAAGCTATCGACGAGTCAACCGGTAAGATCCTAGCACTGACACGCGTGGTAGCTCCCACTTCGACCGAAATGGGATGCCGGAACTGTCATGGAGGAGGATGGAGGGTAAACGATTATTCAGGTGTGGCAGACGAGACCGCCATCAACATTCTCAAGGTACATGACCGGCGTTCGGGCACCAACCTTTATCAGGAGGCTGTGGAAGGGAATCCTGCCCTATGCCAGTCCTGCCATGCCGATCCGGCTGTAGGTGCACCCGGAAAACCCGAGATAGTTAATTTCTCTGCCGCTATGCACGGTTTTCATGCCAATTACCTGGCCGGCCTGGATCATGAAGCTTGTATCTTGTGCCACCCGGGAAGAAAAACAGGAAATACTTCCTGTTCTCGTGGCAGACACGATTCGAAAAACCTTACCTGCATCCACTGTCATGGCACCATGGAAGATCATGGAAGAGCCCTTTTGAAGCATGAAACCGGATATAATAAAACCTCGGCCTTTAGGTCGCTTGCGAATCTTGAAGGAAGAAGCGTGCCCGACCTGGCTTCCGTGAATGCACGGATTCCCTGGCTTATGGAACCCGATTGCCGGAACTGTCACGGTAATTTTGATATCCGCGGACAGTCGGCCATGGCTCCCAGTTTCAACAACTGGGCTCCGGGATTTACCGCCTTATACCGCAACCGGAACGATAATCAGGGAATGATGTGCGCTGCCTGCCATGGCTCACCCCATGCCATTTACCCTACCATCAACAAATACGGAAAAGACCGGGATAATATCCAGTCCCTTCAGTACATGGGTATTGCCGGCACCATTGGTACTCAAAACAACTGCCAGGTATGTCATAAGGTGGAGATGAGGGTTAGTGGGCATCATAGGGGGATGGAGGGAAGAATGGGGATGTAGGGATTTGGGGATACGGGGATGTAGGGATTTGGGGATCAATAGACCAGTTTCAAATCAATAATAAAAGATTACGCAATTTTGTTGTTTTTATGGCTGTATACAATTAATTTATTGTGCTTTAACCAAAATTAGTAACGGCATTAATGCCGTTATTAATGCCGTTATTAATTATCCGTAATATACTAATTTTAAATTATATACACCCATTAAATAATATAATCCCGTAGCCGTTTAATCATTATTAAAAAGAAATTCTTCATCCCCGTATCCCCGTATCCCCAAATCCCTACATCCCCATTCTTCCCATCCCCAATCTTCCCAAATCTTTCCTATCTTTGTCCGATCAAACCCCTTCAGCATGTCAACTGATTTAGAAAAACAACTTGCCATTGATGAGCGTTACCTGAGAATGGCCCGGATATGGGCAGAGAATTCTTATTGCAAGCGGCGCAAAGTGGGTGCGCTCATTGTAAAAGAGAGGATGATCATATCGGACGGCTATAACGGAACCCCTGCCGGGTTCGAGAATATTTGCGAAGATGAGAACTATATTACCAAACCCTATGTTTTACATGCGGAGGCCAATGCGATAACAAAAGTTGCCAAATCGAACAATTCAAGTGAAGGTGCCACGTTATATATAACTACCTCACCCTGTATGGAGTGTTCAAAACTTATCATTCAGGCAGGATTGAAAAGAGTGGTTTTTTCCGAACTTTATTCCAAAAATGAAGGGTTAGATTTGTTGAAGAGAGCAGGTATCGAGATTTTACACATAAAAATAGACTGAGATTTATCATGAGAAGGAGATATTTACTTCCCCTTGTTTTTTCGTTGATCCTGGTATCAGGGATCCTGATTGGGAACTGGTATGGGAACCGTTTTTACAATACCGGAAAAAAAATTAATACATTTTTTACCAACGACCGGAATGCCGGTGAGCGTGAGTTAAGTTTTTCATTGATCCCCAGGACTAATAAAATCTCCTCCATTCTTTCGTATATTGATAATGAATATGTGGATTCGGTAGATATTGGTGAAATTACCGAGTCGGCCATTCCTGAGATCATTTCCCAATTGGATCCCCATTCGGTATATATTCCCGCCGAGGATCTGCAGCGTTTTAACGAACCTTTGATGGGAAATTTCAGCGGGATAGGGATTGAATTCAATATGAATGAAGATACGGTAGCCGTGGTGAATACCATCCCCAATGGCCCGTCCGAAACCGTCGGTGTAATGGCCGGAGACCGGATCATCCTGGTGGATGATTCCCTGATTGCCGGGGTAAAGATGCCCACCCGAGACGTGATCGGATTGCTGAAAGGGCCTAAAGGTTCTACCGTTCGTGTTTCCATTCTTCGAAAAGGGGAAAAGGATCTTCTGGATTTTGAGATCATCCGCGACGATATTCCCCTTTACTCTGTGGATGTGGCCTATATGATGCAGGACGATATCGGGTATCTGAAAATATCCAATTTTGCCCAGACCACCTATCGGGAATTTCTGGAGGGCATTACCAAACTGCATGATCAGGGGATGAAAAGGCTCATTCTGGATCTGAGAAGAAACGGCGGTGGAGTTATGGATGCGGCAACCAACATAGCTGATCAGTTTTTGGATGAAAACAAACTGATCGTATACACCCAGGGAAAAGCCCGTCCGCGTTACGACGTTTATTCCACTGCCAAAGGAGTATGCAAGGAAGATGAATTAATTATCCTGATTGATGAATATTCTGCTTCCGCCAGTGAGATCCTGGCCGGCGCAATACAGGATAATGACCGGGGTACCATTATTGGGAGAAGATCATTTGGAAAAGGACTGGTACAGGAACAGATCGAATTCCGTGACGGATCGGCGCTGAGGCTCACCATTGCCCGGTACTACACTCCAACCGGGAGGAGTATTCAGAAACCCTATGAAAACGGAAGAGAGGATTACTACCACGACCTGGAAGAAAGATTTATGAATGGGGAGCTTATTAATCCCGACAGCATTAAGTTTGCCGATTCGCTTAAGTTTATTACCCCCGGAGGCAAGGTGGTTTATGGAGGTGGAGGGATCATGCCCGATATTTTTATACCGGTAGATACTTCAGATATGACCGATTACTTCCGCAAATCCAGGAATCTGGGACTTATGTACCGGTTTGCATTTGATTACACTGATCGCAAGAGGGAGCAACTTTCCCAGTACAGTAGCATTTCGGATCTGGAAAAATACCTGGAGAAATCGGGCTATTTCGAAGAATTTGTGAAATTCGCCCAAAGCAAGGGGCTTGAACCCAACCGGCAGGAGATCGGTATCTCTCGTGAGCTTATTGCTACTGAAATAAAAGCCTACATTGCCAGAAATATTTTGAATAATGAAGGGTTTTATCCCATTGCTCACCGTACGGATTATACCCTTCAAAAGGCTCTGGACATTATTTCCATAAAGTAGATTAAACCATTCTCATCTGTTTAAGTCAAAGGCACAGATTGTTAACCTTTAATTAAACAGAAAATGAAAAAATCATTCGTAATCATTACTCTTATGGTTGTGGCAGGCCTTGCAGCTATGGCCCAGCCTGCCGGACCCGGAAAAGGCATGCGCGAACACAGCCCTTTATTAGCTGACAGAATCCCGGATCTTACGGAAGATCAAAGAGACCAGATCCATGAACTAAGAAAGAGTTTTATGGAGTATTCCCTGGAGAAAAGGGCGAAACTGAAAGTCCTTCATTCAGAATATGAATACCTTTTGATCTCTGATGAAAAGGATTTAAATGCCCTGGACAGGAATATAGAAGAAAGGATTGCAATACGTGCTGAGATGATGAAGGAAAAGACCAGAATGCGCCTGAGCATAAGGGATCTGTTGACCGAAGAGCAGCAGGTGATCTTTGACTATCGGATTTTGATGCAGGCTCCTGGAAAACACCAAAGAGGTAACGAAGGAAGGCCTCTTCCTCCGCATGCAGGAGGGAAAAGGGGATAACCGGAACGATTTGGGATGCTTCCCGATCTTTAGAAAAAGAGAAAACTTTTTTGCTTATTCCGCCAGCCGGCCTGAGATTCGTAATCCACAAAGAAGATCTTCAGGTCGGCCTGGCTCTCGAAATTAACGAAAAATATTTTATAATCGGCCTGACTAACATAATCGGTGTGGAACCATAATCCAGGTTTTTTTGCCCGACTCTCGTATTTGACTTTGTATACCTTCAGATCGGCCTGGGATTCATATTGCACCACGAATACCTTTATATCGGCCTGACTTTCATATTCCACAGGAAAAATCTTTTGTGCAAGAAGGCCGGGAGCGGTCAGAATTCCTGCCAACAGCAAAAAGAAGATCCTGGACGACTGTGTTTTCATTTTTTAGGAAAAAAAGATCAAGTTCTGTGCCGGAAAAAGCAGTTTTCATTTTCCGGGGAGAAGGAAAAAATCTTTCAAAACCGATGCGGAACATTCTGTTTCTTCGATAAATCCCATATGTCCGCTGTTTTCAAGATTAACCAGTTTAATATTACTTCCCATGTCCTTCATTTTGCTCATTGCCTCATAGGGAATATAATTGTCTTTCAGTCCGGCAATCAATAGCAAGGGTACAAGGTCATCTTTCAACAATTCGCTGCGGTCGGGTCTTCCTTTCATGCCGTTCAGGAGTGAAATGATACCCTCGCCCTGGGTTTCCAGAGCAATACTCCTTGCCAACTCCACTTCTGAGCTAAAGCTTTTCAGGTTATCGTCTGCAAAAGCCTTGGGAATATTTACATTCACGATGGAATCTTTTTTCCCTTTCTTCAACAGGTCGATCTCCCTGTTTCGGGCATCCACTTTTTCCTGATTATCCGCGAAGCAGGTACTATGAAAAAGGGTGAAGGAGGTGAGATAAGAATAGTAGACTTCTCTGAATGCCATGGTTACGTAACCACCCATGGAATGCCCTACGAGGTGTACCTTTCTGATCTTGAGATGATCGAGTAATGCAGCCATGGCTTCGGCCATATCGTCCATTCTGTGTACAGCGGAGATCACTCCCGAATCGCCGTGTCCCGGTATATCCGGACAAATTACATAAAAATCCTTTTCCAGGTGATTCACCAGGGGCTTCCAGATCTGTCCTGCTTCAAGGTATCCATGCAGGAGCATAACGGCCGGATTATTCCGGTTTCCTGAAACCTGGTAAGCGAGCAAAATATTTTTATAGGATAAGGTTTCCTTCATAGAGCTTTTCTTTTTCTAAAGCGGGTGAAATTACAAAATGAAGTCCAAAACCAAAAAAATGCTAGCGCTTATTCATACATTCTTCCAATTCTGACCTTGTAATGGGAAAATCTTCCATGAGGTCGCGGTTCCCATCGGAGGTGATCAGAATATCATTTTCTATTCTGACCCCAATGCTCTCATTTTCAATATAAATGCCCGGTTCACAAGTAAAAACCATTCCTTCGCTAAAAGGCAGGGATTTATCGAAAACATCATGAACATCGAGACCCATGGAATGAGAGGTTCCATGCATATAATAGCGGAACCATAGTTTGGATTCGGTGGGTGAGGCTTTAGCTTCCGCCGGGGTATAAAGTCCGAGTTGAATATGAAGATCCTCCATCATGGAGCAGACCTGAATATGGAAATCCTGCATAAGCACACCAGGTTTCATAAGGTCCCGGGCACGATAAAATACCTCCAGGAGTCCGTCGTAAATCTCTGCCTGCCTTGCAGTAAACTTACCGCTAACCGGGATCGTCCGGCTGCAATCGGAGGCATAATTGTTCCATTCCGCTCCGAAATCCAGCAACAAAAGCTCACCTTCATGGCAAATGTCGTGGTTGCTGGTATAGTGAAGGAAACAGGCATTTTTCCCGGAAGCCACGATGGGACTGAAGGCATGTCCCTGACTGCCATGCCGGATAAATTCGGCGGTCATTTCAGCCTCTACTTCCTTTTCTTTCATTCCGGGTTTGAGTGTTCTGAGGATTCTTTCCAGTGCCAAACGGGTTACTGAGCAGGCCTTTGCGATCTGTTCCAGTTCTTCCTCCTCCTTGGTCATTCTTAGCCTTAATAACAGGGGGGTAAGACTGTGAAAGGATTTCATGGGGAAACGGTCCTTTACCTTCCGGGGCATTTTCATTTCCCGGGTTTCGACCGGGTAGCTTAACCGGATATTCTCGGGCTGGTAGAGATAAACATTGACACAATGAGGCATGGAGGAAAAAAGAATATCCTCAAATTCATCGCTGTACATAACGGTGGATATCCCCGAGATGGAAGAAGCCTTAGCCTTATCCAGCCGTTTACCATTCCAGCGTTCATACTCGGGAGTGGTACGACGTATCAACAGGACCTCTCTGAATTTCTCTTCGGGGTGGGCCGGACACATAATTAATATGGAGTCATCCTCCTGGATACCGGTCAAATAAAAAAAGTCCGAATTTTGCCGGAAAGGAAAATACTGATCTCCGTTTCGTGGCATTTGACCTGCTGAAAAAACCACTGCACAAGCGTTGGGAAGGAAAAGTTTTCTTAATTTAGACCTGTTCTTAATAAACAGGTTTTTAGGCATTTCGCTGCTTTCCATCTTTTTCAAATCCTGAATTTATGTTAAGATTGTATTATATTATTTCCTGCTCCTCAATAATCTATTTGAATCGTCAAATCACATTGAAATGGCAAAACTTTTAAATTCAACCATAGGAAAGAAGATAACCATGGCGGCGGCGGGTCTTTTCCTAATTTCTTTTCTGGTGGTCCACCTGGGTATCAATTCCCTTTTGATCCTTTTCGAAAGTTCGGATAATTTCAACATTGCTGCAAATTTTATGGGAACAAACCCAGTCATTAAGGTATTTGAAGTGGTATTATTTGCCGGATTTCTTTTGCATATCATATACGGATTTGTGGTTCAGATCCAGAACTGGCTGTCGAGACCGACAGGGTATAAGGTCACCAATTATTCCCAGACTTCGTTTTTCTCCAAGTTCATGTTTCATACTGCGATGATCATTTTGATTTTTCTGGTGATCCACATGTCGGATTTCTATTTTAAGGCTAAATTTTTTGGAGAGGTGGAAGATGTAATGATCAATGGCAAGAAGGTTCATGATCTGGGAGCTTTGGTAATTGCGAAATTTCAGCAACCGGGCTTTATTGTATTATACATCCTAAGTTTCATCTTTTTGGGATTTCATCTCATCCATGGGTTCCAGTCGGCATTCCGGACCCTGGGTCTTGATCACAAAAGTTATTTTCCCACAATTCAGGCGATCGGGGTAATTTATACCTGGCTTGTGGTTATCGGATTCACCCTGATCCCCCTGATCATATATTTTCTCAAATAATTAAACGATATTTTCCAAGATGGTTAAATTAGAATCAAAAGTTCCGGAAGGCCCTCTGGCCGACAAATGGACACGCTATAAAGCTGAACAGCGGCTGGTTAACCCCAAGAACAAGACCAAACTGGATGTGATCGTGGTAGGCACGGGGCTGGCAGGTGCTTCTGCGGCAGCTTCCCTGGCCGAGATGGGTTTTAATGTGAAATCCTTCTGCTATCAGGACAGTCCGCGCCGAGCCCACAGCATAGCTGCCCAGGGTGGGATTAATGCTGCAAAGAATTATCAGAATGACGGAGACAGTATATATCGTTTATTCTTTGACACCATCAAGGGTGGGGATTACCGGTCGCGTGAAGCCAATGTTTACAGACTTGCAGAGGTAAGTAACAATATCATAGACCAGTGTGTGGCACAGGGTGTGCCGTTTGCCCGCGACTATGGTGGGTACCTGGTTAATCGCTCTTTCGGGGGTGCTCAGGTTTCCCGTACTTTTTATGCCAAAGGGCAAACAGGTCAGCAACTTCTTCTGGGTGCCTACGGGGCTCTTATGAGGCAGGTTAATCTAGGTAAATTGGAAATTTTTCCGAGGACGGAGATGCACGACCTGGTGATCATTGACGGAAAGGCCCGGGGGATTATTACACGGAACCTGATCAGCGGCAAGATTGAAAAACATTTTGCCCATGCAGTGGTTATTGCATCGGGAGGCTATGGCAATACATTTTTTCTTTCGACCATGGCCATGGGCGCTAACGTGAGCGCAGCGTGGCAATCCTATAAAAGAGGAGCCTGGTTCGGAAATCCCTGTTTTGTTCAGATCCATCCTACCTGTATCCCTGTTCACGGAGAGTATCAGTCAAAGCTCACCCTAATGAGCGAGAGTCTCCGAAACGATGGTCGAATCTGGGTACCCAAAAGCAAGGAAGAGGCAGAAAAAATAAGGGAAGGTAAACTGGATCCCAACGATCTTAGTGAGGATCAAAGAGACTATTATCTGGAAAGAAAATATCCTTCTTTTGGGAATCTCACTCCCCGTGATGTAGCTTCGCGCGCTGCCAAGGAGAGGTGTGACCATGGATTTGGAGTGGGAACCGGACTGGCTGTTTTTCTGGATTTCAGGGATGCCATTGAGAAGCAGGGAAAAGATACCATAGAGTCGAAATATGGTAACCTTTTCCAGATGTATGAAAAGATCACCGACGATAACCCTTACAAGACGCCTATGATGATCTATCCGGCCATTCACTATGCCATGGGCGGACTTTGGGTAGATTACGGGCTGCAGACCACCATACCGGGACTATTTGCCATTGGGGAAGCCAATTTCTCCGATCACGGTGCAAACCGGTTGGGTGCCAGTGCCCTGATGCAGGGGTTGGCCGACGGGTATTTTGTTTTACCCTATACCATTCAGGATTATCTTGCCGACGATATTGCCACGGGCAGGATGGAAACAGAAAGCCCCGAGTTTAAAGAGGCAGCCCAAAGTGTTGAAGACAAGTTTACCCGACTGATCTCCAATAAGGGAAAAACCAGTGTTGATACCTTCCACAAACGCTTAGGGAAGATCATGTGGGATCATGTCGGGATGGCAAGAAACAAAGAAGGTCTGGAGAAGGCCATTCAGGAAATACGGGAGTTGAGGGAAGAATTCTGGAAAGATGTACTGGTACCCGGCGATATGTACGAACTCAATCAGGAGCTCGAAAAAGCAGGTAGGGTGGCAGATTTTCTGGAGCTGGGTGAGTTGATGGCCAGAGATGCACTGGACAGGGAAGAATCCTGCGGAGGGCATTTCCGTGAAGAATATCAGACCGAAGAAGGAGAAGCCATGAGGGACGACAAGAAATACGCATATGTCAGTGCCTGGGAGCATACCGGGTCGGATAACGGAGCCAAACTTCACAAAGAAGATCTGAAGTTTGAGTTTGTGGAACTGAAAACCCGTAATTACAAGTAATTCGCGAAGTTTCTTCGTTCAACGAAAAGACGAAGCAACGGGGCGGGAAGAGAAAATGAAAAAATTAACGAGCATAAAAAAATGGATCTTACACTGAAAATCTGGAGGCAGAAAGATGCCAGGGCCAAAGGTAAATTCGCAACATACCAGGTAAAAGATATTTCTCCCGACAGCTCCTTTCTTGAAATGCTGGATATTTTGAATGAACAGTTGATCGTGGAAGGAACCGAACCTGTTGCTTTTGATCATGACTGTAGGGAAGGAATTTGCGGAAGTTGCGATCTTTATATCAACGGAAGGCCTCATGGGCCGGACGATAAGATTACGGCCTGTCAGTTACATATGCGCAAATTCAAGGACGGGGACACCATTATTATTGAGCCCTGGAGGGCCAGAGCCTTTCCGGTTATCAAGGATCTGATCGTGGACCGCACGGCCTTTGACACCATTATAAAGGCAGGAGGTTATGTTTCTGTCAATACGGGAAATGCGCCGGATGCGAACAGCATACCGATTCCGAAACTGGATGCAGATCTATCCTTTGATGCGGCTACCTGTATAGGATGCGGGGCCTGCGTAGCGGCTTGCAAAAATGCATCGGCCATGCTTTTTGTTTCAGCCAAAATATCCCAGCTTGCTTTACTTCCACAGGGACGGGTCGAAGGGAAGGACCGGGTTAAAAAGCTTGTGAGTGTAATGGATGAACTGGGATTCGGCGGATGCACCAACACCGGGGCCTGTGAGGCCGAATGTCCGAAGGGGATCACCCTCAGCAACATAGCAAGGATGAACCGGGAATATATAGGTTTCAGCCTGGCAAGGTAGATCTTCAGCTAAGCCTTCATCATCCTTTCTATTTCTTCGATGGTCTTAGGGATGGGTCTTCCGAGTACCCTGTGTGAATCTTTGGTGACCAGAATATCGTCTTCAATTCTTATGCCTCCGAAATCCTTGAATTTTTCGACCTTATCATAATTGATGAAATCGTTGAACTTCTTTTCATTTCTCCAAAGATCGATGAGGGTGGGGATGAAATAACACCCTGGCTCGATGGTAAGAACAAAACCTGGTTTCAGTTCCTTTGCGAGCCTCAAATAGGCAAGTCCAAATTGTTTACTACGTTGAATACTGTCATCGTAACCCACATAATTCTCGCCCAGACCCTCCATATCATGTACATCCAGTCCCATCATATGTCCGAGTCCGTGAGGGAAGAAAAGAGCATGTGCCCCCTGGCTTACTGCTTCATCCACATCCCCTTTCATCAGCCCCAACTCTTTGAGTCCGCCGGCAATGATCCGCGCAGCCAATAAATGCAGTTCCCGGTTGGTAACTCCGGGATTGATTGCAGCTATGGCATTGATGTTTGCATCGAGCACCAGTTGGTAAATATCCCTCTGCCGGGAATTGAATTTTCCACCGACCGGAACGGTTCGAGTGATATCGCTGGCATAATGCATGGGGGTCTCCGATCCTGCATCGGTCACCACCATCCTTCCCTCTTTGAGCATTTGATCGTGGTTATGATTATGAAGGGTCTGTCCGTCCATACTCAGGATCACGGGAAATGATACAGGTCCGCCATTAGCCAGGGAGATCCCTTCAATCATTCCTGCAATCTCTCTCTCCCATGTACCCGGGAATGCCATTTTCATAACGGTGGTATGCATTTTATAGGCTACATCGACCGCTAGTTCGATCTGGTGAATTTCGTTCTCATCTTTAATCTCCCTGAGGGAAACCACAGACCTGATAAACTCCTCGGAAACAAAAGAGGAAAGTTCTGCCGGACTGCAGTTAAGAAGGGAGGACAGAAAAATTTTTGTTTCCCCTCTGTAGGGGGGCAGGAGATGTATTTTCCTGCCTTTCTGAAGGGCAGACTTTATATCTTTCTCAAGATGTGCGAATGCCCTGGTATCCTTCACTCCAACCTGTTCCGCCCGCTCCTTCATGGAGGGATCCTCTCCCATCCAGATTATATCGTCAATGGTCAGATCATCGCCATAGATTACCTCATCTCCCGAGTCCAGGTCAATCATAGCTGCCAGGCCCTGACTGTCAAGTCCGAAAAAATATAAAAAATTACTGTCCTGACGAAAATGGAAGGGATTAGCCGGGTAGTTCATCGGACTGTCGACATTTCCGGGAAATAACAGGATCCCGTTTTGCATTTTATCCCGGAGTGATTTTCTGCGATTGATGTAAACCTTTGATTCAAACATAAGTTAAATGGATATTTTAGTTAAATTTCTCTAATTTATAATGATTCTTCATAATCTCAAAACCCTCGCTATACCTTATGCTCTCTAACACAAAAAATTAAAACCAGGGTATTTCAGAAAAATTTCAGGAAGACTTAAGGTTAACTTAAAACACAGTTATGCGAATACTATTGACTTTTACTGGTTAATTCTTATATTCGCAAATGCCTGTGAGTTTATCAACATTTTGTTAACAACTTTAAGCCTATGCCTTATCGTCGACTCCCCAACACCGACAATGCCCGGCTGAAGGCATTACAATCAGCACTCACCAAAGGAAAGGAACTTCCACCTTTCAAACTGGCCTACAGCCAGGGGACCCTTCGCCAGATTCATTCATTGCTGCCTTCTTACGAAACGGCCATTTCAGAGCAGCGTAATTCTTATTCCATTCAGCTAGAAAAGAACAAGAATTACCACAAAGCTATGAAAAAGGCCCGGGTTTACATTGCCCATTTCATTCAGGTTATCAATATGGCCATTTCGAGAGGGGAATTGCCTGTTGAGACCCGTACTTTTTTTAAACTTGAAGACTACGACAAAAAGCTTCCCGACCTAAACACCGAGGAGAGCATACTGGAATGGGCCGATATACTGATCGACGGGGAAAGAAAGCGTTCCATGAAGGGACTGAGTCCCATCACCAATCCTACCATTGCGGTTGTTAAGGTTCACACCGAGAAATTCCGGGAGGCTTATAATTACCAAATGGGTATCCGGAAAAGAAACTGTAATGCCCAGCAAAAGCTGGCTGAAAAAAGGCAATCGGCCGATCAGGTAATTCAGCGCCTCTGGAATGAAATTGAGGATACCTTCAGTGATCTTCCCGAGAATCTGAAGAGGGAAAAATCGGCTGATTATGGAATAGTGTATGTTTACCGTAAGAACGAGATCGGTCGACTTAATTTTGAAAATCATCCCAACCTTAGGATAGGCTAGGCTTCCTTCTCCCCGGCATTCCGGTATATCACAAACATCAGGATCACCATAATTGTAAAGCTCACCAATGCAGTTATGGGATTATACTCCGGGGTTCCTACCTTGTCCAGGGTATCGCCTATGCTGTCATTGTAGTATAAATGATAAAAGACCACCGCAGTTGCGTTATTCAGGAAATGGGCAAATATAGGTACCCAGATGGAGCCTGACCAGGCATAAAGGTAGGCAAGTACTATCGAGAGTACGAATCGTGGGAGGAAAGAGAGAAACTGAAAATGAAAAGCAGCGAAAATCACAGAGCTTATGAGTATTCCCGCGAGCAAGCTGCGTGTCCATTTCACAAAAATCTTTTGAAGGACCCCTCTGAAAAGAAGCTCCTCTCCAATCCCCGGAATAACGGCAATCACGAAAATATTGACCAGGAGGGCCCATATTCCCTTCGCATCCAGGAACTTTTCCATAAGCTCCAGGGTATTTTCTTCCTGGCCAACAATGTAATCCTGTATACCCCGGAACATTTCCGGTAATTCAAGGAGGTTATTCAGGTAGGTGAGAAAATTATTAACCGGGAGACTAAGAATGACCGTGAGTCCGGCCAGAAGCAGAATCCCGTATTCATGGTAGGGTCTGAGGTTCAGGTATTCCTTCCAGGAGGGGCTCAGAAACCAGGCCGAAATAAGAGAAGCCACAATAAACATCCCTATGGAAAGTACACTTTGGACGTATTTGAGAAAATTGATCCCTTCGGGTGTGGAGTATAAAGATTGGGTATCCCCGGAAAACACAAATTCGCTCCCGAAAAAAATCAATCCGGTAAGAAGGGCAATGAGCTGAAAAACAATGAAACATCCCAGGAAGATCAGCAGGGTGAAGAGAAACTGGATAAAGGGGCTACGCTCTGAAAGGGATCCCGGGTTCATGTTAGGAGAATTTTTAATTTTGCACTTCCAAATGTAATTAATTTTCATTAAGTGAAGGCAGGAAAGACAGATCTGGGTGATAGGCCGGTATTACTGGCACCTATGGAGGATATTACCGATCCTTCGTTTCGGGCAATTTGTAAGCGTTTTGGAGCCGATATGGTGTTCACGGAGTTTATTTCCTCGGACGGACTGATAAGGGACGGGAAAAAAAGTATCGCTAAACTCAGGATTGCTGAAGATGAAAGGCCGGTGGGGATACAGCTTTATGGTCATATTATTGAATCCATGGTTGAAGCTGCTCGTATTGCCGAACAGGCTGAACCGGAGATCATTGATATTAACTATGGATGTCCGGTAAAAAAGATAGCCCATAGGGGTGCCGGCTCCGGCATGTTAAGGAATCTCCCGCTCATGAAGGAGATGACACGCAGCATAGTTGAGGCAGTTTCCCTTCCGGTTACGGCGAAAACCCGTTTGGGATGGGATCATGACAGCCTGAATATACCCGAGGTTGCCAGAATGCTTCAGGACCAGGGAATACAGGCCCTGACCATTCATGGCAGGACGCGTGCTCAGTTATATAAGGGGGTGGCCGACTGGACACTGATTGGTGAAGTAAAAAATGATCCTTCCATCCTTATACCCATTATTGGAAACGGGGATATCACCTCGGCAGAGATTGCAAAACAACGATTTGATCAGACCGGGGTAGATGCCATTATGGTGGGCCGGGCTGCGGTGGGAAGGCCTTGGATTTTCAGGGAAATACGGCATTATCTTGACAAGGGGGAGATCCTTCCGGAACCCCTGCCCGCAGAAAAGGTAGAGATTGCCATGGAGCACTTCAAAAAATCACTGGAGTGGAAGCCCATGCCGGTAGGGATCTACGAAATGCGCAGACATTTCTCGAATTATTTTAAGGGCTTGCCCGATTTCAGGGAAATCCGCCTAAAGCTGCTTACCTCTTTGGAGGTAAATGAAATAGTTGACCTGTTGGAACTGATCAGGGAGCGTTACCGTGGGTTCATTCAGCCAGACAGTTAGAAGAGTCCGTGAAGTTCTGCGTTTATGTTGTCAATGAGTTTGCCAATATCTTCAGGGCTGTCTGGAAAGTTATAATTATCCGCGTCAATAATCAGTAATCTTCCCAGATTATAGGTCTCGATCCAGGCCTCGTAGCGTTCATTTAGCCTTTTTAGGTAATCAAGACGGATATTATTCTCATATTTTCTTCCCCGGTTATTAATCTGATTCACCAGGGTGGGAATGGATGCCCTCAGGTAGATGAGTAGGTCGGGGGGTTGGATCAGACTGGATATAAGATTAAATAGGGCAAAGTAATTTTCAAAGTCACGGGTGCTCATCAATCCCATGGAGTGAAGGTTTGGGGCAAAAATATAGGCATCTTCATAGATGGTCCGGTCCTGGATCACGGTTTTGTTCGATTGCCTTATCCTTACTATAGAGCTAAAACGGGAGTTTAAAAAGTAAATCTGCAGGTTAAAGGACCACCTTTGCATATCCTCATAAAAATCATTCAGGTAGGGATTATCATCGATATCCTCATATTGGGCTTCCCAGCCGTAATGTTTGGCGAGAATACCGGTAACGGTTGTTTTGCCGGAACCAATATTTCCGGCTACACAGATATGCATATTTTTGGACTTTGGAGTGATCACGTACTTTTTTGGTAAAAATCAAATATAATGTATCGCCTTTGAAAAAGATAATTTTTCAGGTAATTGTCTTTTTTGCTTTCAGGAATCCCGGTTCCT
Source organism: uncultured Bacteroidaceae bacterium (assembly GCA_964572225.1). Taxonomy (GTDB): domain Bacteria; phylum Bacteroidota; class Bacteroidia; order Bacteroidales; genus CAZNFR01. Next base: position 7,579 of record CAZNFR010000039.1, on the reverse strand, counting down.
GATGTAAATCTCTATACTGTCTGAAGTTTGAATAATATAATAGGATCCCCGGATCTGTGCATTCTGTATTCCCGGTACCGCAGGCAATTCCAGTTTCTCGGTATCAAGACTGATCATATCAAATTTCAGGACTGCATTATCTCGATAATAACAAATATAATTATCCTCTACATAAAAATCGATAATTCCGTTAAGGCGGTAAGTGGTTCTGTAATCCCCGAAACGGTCCAGGACCAGGATTCCCCAGGAGGGATAATTGAGAAAGAGCAAACCCGGACTACTGGTCATAAAGAGGGGTCGATCACCTGTGGTAACCCAGTTGCTCAAGGTCCGGGAACGGGCAATCGGGATATACACCTCGTTGAATTTGGTAACGTGATTCTGATAGGAATCATAAAACCACAACTCTTTTCCATCGGTAGCCACAACGGACCCCACATCGTACATTTCGATCTCATCCACGAAAAAGGGACGGGTAACCTCTTTTAATTTTTCGTCTAACAGAAGCAGCCGCTCCTGATCACCGAAATATACGGCTACCATTTCCGGATTGGAAGAATCAATATATACCGGCTTGCCAAATCGCCGATAATCATAACTGTATAAGGTATCTTTCGAGACCTGGTATTTCTTTATCATCCCATCGGAAGAAAAAAAGACACTTCCATCTTCTGCCGTAAAGAAAAAGCCTGCCGAAACAGCGATCTTATGTATCAGGCTAAAAGAGTTCTGTCCGCAGGTACCGGAAAACAGAAAAAGAAAAACACAAAGACAGAACTGATTCATGACTTATCCGAATTGATAATTTCCATCAGTTCTTCCACATATTTGCGATTATTGGAAAGACGGGGCATTTTATTCTGTCCTCCCAGCTTTCCTTTCATCCGGAACCACTTGTAAAAAGTGCCTTCGGGCATAATTCTGAGGGTAGGCCTTACCAGGGTGATGCTTTTATATCTTTTAGCCTCGTAGTCTGAATTCACTTTCATAAGGCTCTGGTCCAGGGTGTCAATAAATAGTTCCCTGTCGGAGGGTTGTTTCTCAAACTCTATAAACCATTCGTGAGAACCCTGGGCATTGTCTCCCATATAAATCGGAGCTGCGGTATACTCACTGATCACGGCGCCCGTAACCTCACAGGCTTCCCGGAGTGCTTTTTCGGCATTATCAATGATCACCTCTTCACCAAAGGCGTTGATGAAATGCCGTGTACGTCCGGATATCTTGATCTTATGGGGGAAAAGGGAGGTGAAATAAACCGTATCCCCAATAACATATCGCCAGAGTCCCGAGTTAGTGGAGATCACAATGGCATAATTCTTATAAAGCTCTACATCTTTCACTGTAAGCACCGGGGGATTGGGATCCTCGATGTGGTCCATGGGAATAAACTCATAAAAGATCCCGTAGTCCAGCATGAGCAGCATATCATTCACGGCAGGGTCGTCCTGAATGGCAAAAAACCCTTCTGAGGCGTTATAGGTTTCCATATACCTCATTTTCTCATTTGGGATCACAGCTTTAAACTGTTCACGGTAAGGGGTGAAACTTACGCCTCCGTGGGTAAACAGTTCCAGGTTGGGCCAAACCTCAAGAATATTCTTTTTACCGGTTACCTCGAGGATATACTTGATAAATACCAATACCCATGAAGGCACCCCGGAGATATTGGTAACATTTTCGTTTATGGTATGATTCGCCAGTTTATCCAGTTTCTTCTCCCATTCAGGTATCAGTGCGATCCTGGCGGAAGGTGTACGGATAAAGGTGGCCCAGAATGGCAGGTTTTCGATCAGAATAGCTGAGAGATCTCCATAATAGGATTGATTACTGAAATTGTTGATTTGGTGACTGCCGCCCAGGGTGAGAGCTTTACCCATGAGCACATTGGTATCGGGGTAATTATGGGTATAGATAGCCAGAACATCCTTTCCACCCCTGAAGTGGCAATCCTCGAGTGACTCGTTACTTACAGGGATGAACTTGCTTTTGTCGCTGGTGGTACCGGAGGATTTGGCAAACCATTTTATTTCTGTAGGCCAGAGAAGGTTTTGTTCCCCTTCCCGAAGGCGATCAACATAGGGTTTTACGTCTTCGTATTGTTGAAGAGGGACCTTCTCTTGGAATTCCTCAATGCTCATATCCTCATGGTACCCGTATTTACTCCCCCATTCGGTTTCGGAGGCGTAGGCAACAAGCCGGGTAAAAGTTTCCTGTTGTACGTTAAAGGGATACTCCCGAAAAAGGTCAATAGCATATACCCTTTTCACGTTAAACCAGTTTACTATGGAGCTGATGATGGGCATTCAGGGATATTACAGGATCAACATGGCATCCCCATAAGTGCCGAAACGGTATTTCTCCTTGATGGCCACTTTATAGGCTTTCATTAAAAGATCGTAGCCGGCAAATGCACTTACCATCATTAGAAGGGTTGAAAGGGGCAGGTGGAAATTAGAGACCATGGATGTGGGAACGCTAAACTCATAGGGAGGAAAAATAAACTTATTGGTCCAACCGTCGTAGGTTTTCAGGTGTCCCTGGGTAGAAACTGAGCTTTCGAGGGTACGAAGAACGGTGGTTCCCACGGCACATATCTGTTTTTTCTTATCCTTGGCCGAATTGACTATTTCGGCAGCCTCATCATCGATAAGGATTCTTTCGGAATCCATTTTATGTTTGGTCAGGTCTTCGACATCTACGGTCCGAAAATTACCCAGTCCGACATGCAGGGTAATAAAAGCGAAATCCAGACCCTTTATCTCCAGTCTTTTCAATAATTCCCGGCTAAAGTGCATACCGGCTGTGGGTGCGGCTACTGCCCCTTCATGTTTTGCAAAAATGGTTTGATAACGTTCTTTGTCCTGGGGTTCGACCTCTCTTTTTATAAATTTTGGAAGGGGGGTTTCACCCAGAGAATAAAGGGTTTTCTTAAATTCGTCGTAGTCCCCGTCGTAAAGGAATCTGAGGGTTCTGCCCCGTGAAGTAGTATTGTCGATCACCTCAGCTACCAGGCTGTCTCCTTCGCCGAAATACAACTTATTACCTATTCTGATCTTCCTTGCCGGATCTACCAGCACATCCCAGAGTCTTTGTTCCCTGTTCAATTCACGAAGGAGGAAAACTTCGATTTCTGCTCCCGTTTTTTCTTTATTACCGTATAAACGGGCCGGAAAGACTTTGGTATTATTGAATACCATTACATCTTCATTATCATAATAATCGATAATATCTTTAAATATTTTATGCTCAATATCACCGGTTTCACGGTTTAGCACCATTAATCTGGACTCATCCCGGTTTGGAGAGGGATAATTAGCGATCAGTTCCGTGGGCAGTGAATACTTGTACTGGGATAATTTCATTTAACTAAATATTTACTAAAAGTTTGTATTTGTAACAGCTTCTATTCCGGAATATTTTAAACAAAGTTAACTTTGCTGAACTGCCTTTTCAAGTTGATCAACTCCGGATGCCTGTCCGACCCTATACTGCCCGATCGCTGTTCTTCGGAGTTCCCTGAGGTAAGCCCCAATTCCCAGGGCCTTTCCGAGATCATGGGCCAGGCTCCGGATATAAGTTCCTTTGCTGCAGAGAATCCTTAATGTAACAACCGGAGACTCAAAATTGATCAGTTCCAACTCATAAATATTTATCCTGTTGGCCTTTAATTCAATTTCCTTTCCTTTTCTGGCATATTCATAAGCTTTTTTGCCCGAAAGTTTTTTGGCTGAGAACACCGGGGGAACTTGTTCCTGTTCACCCAAAAAGTCTTTCAGTACCTCTTCCACCTTATCCCTGTCGATATGCTCAACAGGAAATTTTTGATCCACCTCAGTCTCCAGATCAAAAGAAGGGGTAGTTGCACCCAAAAAAATATCGGCAATATATTCCTTTCTGGCCTCCAAAAATTCGTTGATCCTTTTCGTCATTCTCCCTGCACAAACAATTAGGAGTCCGGTAGCAAGGGGATCCAGTGTTCCGGCATGTCCCACTTTCATTTTTTTAATATGGTATTGTTTATACAGATCAATTTTTATTTTTTTTACCACATTAAATGAGGTCCAGCCCTTCTCCTTGTCAATAAGGAAAATCAATCCCTGCTCCGGGAACTCATTGTATTTCAATATCCTATCACTCATTAACTAGCCTGCAATTATGGCAATGGTTCCGATAATCAGGCAATATACAGCAAAGTAGATCAGTTTTCCGTTCTTTACGATCCCAATCATCCATTTACATGCCAGGAGTCCGGAGATAAATGCTGAAAGAAAACCGGCAAGCAATACCCAGATATTGGATATGTCCAATGAGGTTGATCCACCGGTAAGATCCAGCAGGTTGGCCCCTATTATGGGCAGTAATACCATGAGAAAGGAGAACTTTGCCACCTCTTCCCTTTTGTTCCCCAGCATGAGTCCGGTAGCAATGGTGGCACCCGACCTGGATATTCCGGGAATAACAGCCAGGGCTTGTGCGACCCCCATGATAAAAGCGTCCAGATAGGGAATGTTGCGGCTCCCTTCCTTCTTTCTGAAATAGGTTACCCCAAGTAAAAATGCGGTCACAAGCAACATACTACCCACGAGAACCAGATTACCCGTAAAGAGTCCTTCAATCTGTTCTTCAAACAAAAGTCCCAGGAATAAGACGGGAACCATGGAGAGCAGGATTTTCAGGATATATTTTGTAGAGTCGTTATACTTAAAGGAGAGGCTACCTGCAATAATCTTTCGTATTTCCCCGAAAAAAACCACAATGGTACTCAAAACCGTGGCCCCATGCACCACCACTGTAAAGGTAAGACTGGTCTCGGTATCTGCTCCCAGAAGAACCTTGCCGATTTCGAGGTGTCCGCTGCTGCTCACGGGCAAAAATTCGGTTAGTCCCTGAATGATTCCAAGGATAATGGCTTCAATGACGCTCATTTCTTTAACTTATTCTTCGGATTTTTCAGAAGGTTTTTTCATGATGGCCCAGATCTCAAAGATGAAACCAAATAGGACCACCATGGGGGCAAGGGTAGTTCTTCTGAAGCTAAACAATTCATCCTCATTAAAAACATTTGGATCGTCGGATCCCCCGCCTATCATCAGGACAAAACCGATAATTATTATGGCGAAACCAATGGCAAGAAGTTTGTAATTCTCTTTTTCAAGAGGAAATCCTTCGGAGCGGTCTTTTTTAAGTTTATTCATGATTACCGGTAATAAAGTTCGTCTTTCTCTATATTAAGATATTTATTTACAGCGAAAAAGGTGGATATCAGACTGATGAGAATCCCTATGCCTATCACAACAGCAAAAAGGATCCCGAGGATGGCGGGATCCAGAATATTGATGAGATCGGCAATATTATTCTGAGCCAGGTATATGATCCCCAGCAACAGTGCAATGGAAATGAGTCCGGCAATAAATCCCTGACTCACTCCCGCCCACAGGAAGGGTTTTCGGATAAAACCACGCGTGGCACCGACCAGTTGCATAGTATGGATAATAAATCTTCGGGAATACACCCTTAGCCTTATGGTATTATTGATGAGTGCAAGGGCGATAACCAGCAGAAGAATGCTGAAACTGATAATGATCAGACTGATCTTTCGTACATTATCGTGAATCTGGTGAAGCATGGTTTTTTGGTAATAAATATCCCCTAACTGATCGTAATCCCTTAACTCCTGTTCAATTAAAAAGATGCTGTCAGGATTGGCCCAGGGAGCGTTAAGTTTTACCTTAACGGTTGCGGGAAGAGGATTGGAACCCAAAAATGCGATAAAATCCTCGCCTAATTCCTTTTGCATACTAACGGCTGCTTCTTCCCGGGAGATGTATTCGGTAGCCCTGACATATTCGCGGGCGTCCAACATTTTCTTGAATTGCTGCATGTCGGCTTCCCGGATTCCCTCCCTGAGTTCAATATTGATCCCAATGTTTTCCTTCACATAGTTACTCACGTTCCTCGCATTCAAGACCAGAAAGCCCACCAGCCCCAATAAAAGGAGGACCAGGGAAATGCTGACTACCGAGGTGAGATATGAGCTTCTGAGTCTTCGCTGGGATATACGGGAATCCTTCTTTGCCATGCCTATAATAAACAAGCGGCAAATTTACTAAATATTCGGCCGAAAATGAAATAAATCTGAACTTATGTGTCCGAAGTCCAGGGGAAAAGCCGGGGGATCAGTCCAGGATTTCTATCCATCCGAATTTATCCTCTTCATCGCCATGCTGGAGGGCGATGAGGTGATGAAAGAGCTTGTCGCATACCGGTCCTGGTTTTCCCTCCTCACCAAAGCTGTAGAATTTGTTGTTATCGGGATCGGCAATTTTTCCGATCGGGCTGATAATAGCAGCGGTTCCGCAGGCTCCTGCTTCGTCAAAATCTGCCAATTCTTCGACCGCGACTTTCCTTACCTCCACATCCATTCCCATATCCCTGGCAAGATCCTGCAGGCTGAGGTTGGTGATGGAAGGCAGGATGGAGGAGGAAAGGGGTGTGATATAGGTATTTCCTTTAATCGCAAAGAAATTCGCCGGGCCGCATTCATCGATATACTTTTTCTCTTTGGCATCCAGATAAAGAGCAGTAGCATAGCCTGCTTCCCGGGCTTTGTCGACCGATCTGAGGCTGGCGGCATAGTTCCCTCCCACTTTGATGTTTCCGGTACCCAGGGGTGCTGCACGGTCAAAATCCCTGACGATCATAATATTTACCGGTTTGAAGCCCTCCTTGAAATAAGGTCCGACAGGAGTAACGAAAACCATGAACAGAAATTCCCGGGCGGCTTTTACCCCGATCTCGGGACCGGTTCCGATCAACAGGGGACGGATATAGAGGGCTGCACCGGTACCATAGGGAGGAACAAAACGTTCATTGAGTTTCACGGCTTTGACAATGGCTTCATGGAACAATTCATCGGGTACTTCGGCGAGTTTGATCCCCACGGATGAGGTTCTCATTCTCTGTGCATTTTTCTGCCAGCGGAAAATCCGGATTTTGCCATCTTTACCCCGGTAGGCTTTCATTCCTTCAAATGCTTCCTGTCCGTAATGCAGGCAGGTTGCCGACATATGAATGCTAATGGAATCGGATGAAGAAATTTCAAGTTCACCCCATTTCCCATCCCGGTAATAGCATCTGACATTGTAATCGGTGGGTCTATAGCCAAAACCCAGGTTTTTCCAGTCGAGTTCCATGAAAGTAAGTATTAATGATGAATTGAAGGGTAAAATTAGCGAAAACAAATCTGCCTGACAAGGAGAGAAATCATGTTATAGAGTAATATTCTACAATTCGAGTTCCTCGAGTTCCCGGATCTGTTCCTGGAAGTCAACTTCGCATAATCGTCTTCCGGCGTAGGTGAAATAGGAAAAATTATCCAATAGTTTGATCATGTTATCCTTCCAGGAGCGGAATTCCATGGGACCTGACAATTCGTTCACCTCCAGGAAAAGGAGTCTGAATATTTTCGCAAAGTCGGCCCTCCCCAGGTATTCCATACGTGTATCGACCATGATTTTTTCAAGAAGGGTCTTGGGTTCGGGCGGCCATTTTGTGGCAAGGATCAGGTTGCTGATGG
>CAZNFR010000038.1:0-31971 GCA_964572225.1 uncultured Bacteroidaceae bacterium | reverse complement strand
CAGACTTAGGATCTGGTTCCGAAAGGAGTGGGGGTTCGAGTCCCTTCATCCGCACAAAAAATACACAAACCGCTGATACTTAGCCTGTAATTGTCTGAGTTGACAGCGGTTTGGGTTTTAAATCCGGAAGGAAAGCAGTGAAGTATTTACATACAAAATGACAAAATAAGTTAAGATGAATATCAGCAGAGAGAATACCGACGATCTGAACGCAATTATTACCATTAATGTTGAAGAAAAGGACTATAGCGATAAAGTTGAGGAGGTTCTGAAGGATTACCGGAAGCAGGCCAGCATCAAAGGGTTCAGACCCGGCAAGGTGCCTATGGGAATGATCCGGAAGATGTATTATAAACCTATACTGGTTGACGAAATTAACCGGCTGGTTTCGGACAAACTGATGGAGTATATCCGGGAAGAGAAAATTGCAATCCTGGGTGAACCTCTGCCTAGTAAGGAGGATCAGACTCCCCCTGATTTTGAGAATGCAAAAGAGTTCGAATTCAAATTTGATATCGGACTTTCTCCCGATTTTGATCCGGAAATCGGGGAAAAGGACAAGGTTCCTTTTTATACCATTAAGGTGGAAGATAAAGTGGTTGACGAACAAATAGATGAAATTGCCAAGAGGTTTGGTGATTTTATCCCTGTGGATGCCGCAGCCGGTGATGAACTGGTTAAGGCCAATCTTACCGAACTCGATGCTTCGGGAAGTCCTCTGGATGGAGGTCACAGGGTGGAAGAAGCTAAAATGTCGCTCGATATGATGAAAGACGAAGAAATAAAAAAATCTTTCATCGGGAAAAAAGGCGGTGACAAAGTAAATTTTGATATTTCCAAAGCATACCCCAATGATGCGGAACTCTCCTCTCTTCTTCAAATCGAAAAGGAAAAACTTACCGAATTATCTTCCATGTTCGAGGCAGATTTGATTGAAGTGCTTAAATTTGAAAAACACGAGGTTAATCAGGAGTTGTTTGATAAAGTATACGGAGAAGGTCAGGTAAATTCAGAAGAAGAATTCAGGACGAAAATTCGGGAGGAACTAACCTTCAACTACGAACGGGAATCGAACTATAAATTCGCGCTGGATTTTCGTGAGCATGCTCTGGAAAAGTATAGCTTTGATCTGCCGTCGGAGTTCCTGAAAAGATGGCTGACTGAAACCAATGAGAATATGACGGAGGAGAAAGTGGAGGAAGAGTTCAATAGTTATAAAGATGAATTCCGCTGGCAACTGATAAAGGATAAACTCGCAAGAAAATACGAGATATTTGTAAGCGATGAAGAACTTCTTGAATATGCCACTATTCTGGCAAGAAACCAGTTCTACCAGTACGGACTATACAATATGCCGGATGAACACATCCAAAACTATGCACAGGAACAACTGGCGAAACCGGAGGAGAAGAGAAGGCTGAGGGAACAGAAAATGGAAGATAAGATCTATAATCTGGCCAAGGAAAAAGTGAAGAAGGATGAAAAGGAAATTACCCTGGATAAGTTCCGGAAACTATTAGAAAAGTAAATTGTTATTCAGAAAAACATTTTAATACCATGAATAAAGACGAATTTCGTAAATACGCCAAAGGGCACATGGGCATCAGCTCCCTTACCCTCGACAGATATGCATCCATTTACAGCAGTTACATTTCTCCAACCATTATTGAAGAAAGACAGCTTAACATTGCTACTATGGATGTATTCTCCCGCCTGATGATGGACAGGATTATTTTCCTGGGCACCCCTATCGATGACTATGTAGCCAATATCATTCAGGCTCAGTTACTGTTCCTTGAATCTACGGATCCGGCAAAGGATATTCAGATCTATTTCAATACTCCGGGAGGGTCTGTACATGCAGGATTAGGAATTTATGATACTATGCAGTATATTTCTTCCGATATTGCTACCATTTGCACAGGAATGGCAGCTTCCATGGGAGCCGTTTTGCTATCGGCCGGAAGCAAAGGGAAAAGGTCGGCTCTTACACATTCCAGGGTAATGATCCATCAGCCAATGGGCGGAGCTCAGGGTCAGGCCTCCGATATCGAGATCACCGCAAGGGAGATCCTTAAACTGAAAAAGGAGCTTTATGAGATCCTCGCCAAGCATTCAGGAAAAAAACTGGAGCAGGTGGAAAAGGATTCGGACAGGGATTTCTGGATGACCGCAGTGGAGGCAAAGAAATACGGAATGATAGACGAAATACTTGAAAGAAACGAAAAATAATAAAATGGACAGGTGTTCGTTTTGCGGACGGGAGAAGAAGGATACCAACCTTTTGATTGCCGGTATATCCGGGCACATTTGTGACCGCTGTATCGAACAGGCCTATGGTATTGTTCAGGAAGAACTGGGAAAGAAAAGCGAGTTTGATGTGAGCCAGATCCGGCTTCTCAAACCTGCCGAAATTATGCAGTTCCTGGATCTCTATGTGATTGGCCAGGAAGAAGCTAAACGTTACATATCGGTAGCTGTTTACAATCATTACAAGCGACTGATGCAAACCGGATCCCGGACCGAAGACGAAGTAGAGATCGAAAAGTCCAACATCATTCTGGTAGGGGAAACCGGGACAGGGAAAACCTTGCTTGCCCGGACCATTGCCAGAATGCTGCATGTTCCCTTTACCATTGTGGATGCAACGGTGCTGACCGAAGCCGGGTATGTGGGTGAGGATATTGAAAGTATACTAACCCGGCTCCTTCAGGTGGCCGACTATAATGTTGAAGCGGCCGAAAAAGGCATCGTCTTTATTGATGAAATTGATAAAATTGCCCGGAAGGGAGATAACCCTTCCATAACCCGTGATGTTTCCGGTGAAGGAGTGCAACAGGGCCTGCTGAAATTGCTGGAGGGTTCGGTGGTGAATGTTCCTCCACAGGGAGGAAGAAAACATCCCGATCAAAAGATGATCCCGGTCAATACCAAAAACATTCTTTTTATCTGTGGTGGCGCTTTCGATGGAATTGATAAAAAAATTGCCAGCCGCCTAAATACCCAGGTGGTGGGGTATAGAGCCAGTAAGGAAGGCGCGGATATCGACAGGAACAATCTTCTTCAGTATATCGCCCCCATGGATCTAAAAGCTTTCGGACTTATCCCGGAGATTATCGGAAGGCTTCCCATACTCACGTATTTGAACCCGCTCGACAGAGGTACTCTCAGGAGGATTCTTACCGAGCCCAAGAATGCCATTACCAAACAATATCACAAATTATTCAGGATTGATGGCATCGAATTGAAATGGGACGAGAAAGCCCTGGATTACATTGTGGACAAAGCTATTGAGTTTAAACTGGGAGCCCGCGGACTTAGATCCATTTGTGAGGCCATTATGATCGATGCCATGTTTGAACTCCCCTCAGGTACTCAGAAAGAAATTAAGGTTGATGAGGAATATGCCCGAACCAAACTTGAAAAAGCGAATCTCAAACGCCTGAAAGCTGCATAAAAAAGGGCGCAGATTGCTCTGCACCCTTTGAACCCAAAAAAACCAATCAATTCAGAACTACCTCCTAAGGATTATTGTTTTTGATTCTCCGTTTACCGTTACTACCGCTTCCCGGTCGCATTCCCCGTCACCATAATCCATTTGTATTTCATTCCCTGCTTCGTTCACGATGTCAACCACACCGGCTCTGATCCAGCGGCAGCTAAGGCTGATCTCCAGCGGAACAGTGATGGTCCGGGTATACGCTATCCCATTTCTGTTAATGCCAGTGCAGGTTCCGGTAACCAGGTATTCATCATCCAGTCTGAATCTGGGTGTGGCCGAACCGGATATCCATTCCCGAATTCTTTCGTAATCCTTGCTGATCACCTTTCCGTCCGGGGTGGTGACTTTACCTCCCACAAGGTTTACCGTATAGTAAAGGTTGCCATTCTCATTCAGTCCTTCGTTTACTACCGAGCGGGTACCTTCAATTTTATGATCATTGATATAATAATCTTCAAGGGTCACGGTCCGGTAGTAATCTTCATGAGGGTAATGATGATTAACTTCAATGATTACCTTTCCTCTGCGAACATTTCCCACGGGCCCTTCACAGCCATCACCATAGTCAATAGTCACCGTACGGGGCCAGAAAGTTGTATCACTGGGCCTTTCCACCGTTATCTGCTTACATACAACCGAGGTCGATTTTTTTTCGCCCCCGTAAAGAGTGTACTCCATGCTTTCCATGGCGTCTTCCACTTCCGCGAAAAGATCATCAAACATGAGGTCGACCAGAGCATCATCTTCCGCCAGCTGTGTGTCCGGTCCTTCAATATCGTTATTCTTTTCGCATGATCCGAGCATGAATCCCATCAGGGTAATGCCGGTTAACAATAATAGCAATGAATTCTTTTTCATGATTATCTGATTTGTTTAACAATTTTTGTAGTTTCGGTCCTTTGATGAACCTGGATGAATAAGGTTTAATTTGTTTTAAAAAAAAGTTTATTTTTTTCTTTTTGATGCATAAAAAGGATACTTCGGTATATACTGGACTGGTGGCAGCCATGCTTTTATGGGGGCTCACCTTTGTTTTTTATAAAATAGCCTTTCTTTCTTTCAGACCGGTTTCAGTGATTCTTTTAAGACTCATCATCTCGGTACCTCTCCTTTTTATTAGCGGATATTTCCTCCGCAGGCTTCAGAAAGTTGAGCTTAGTGATCTCCGGTGGATAGTTTTGCTATCCTTTTTTGAACCATTCCTTTACTTTATGGGGGAAAGTTATGGAGTGTCCTATGTTTCTTCTACCATGGCTTCGGTGATCGTAGCAACCATTCCCCTCCTGGTACCCATAGCTGCGTATCTCTTTTACCGTGAAAAATTATCGGGCATGAATATTCTCGGACTCTTTATTTCATTTGGTGGAGTGATAGCCGTGGTTTTATCTACCGGTGAAGATTGGTCGGCCACCCTTAAGGGGATCCTGTTTATGTTTATGGCTGTAATCTCGGCCGTAGCCTATGCGGTATTGATCAAAAAGCTGATACAGAAATACAATGGGCTTACCATCACCGCTTATCAGAATCTGATGGGGATCTTCCTGTTTCTTCCTTTTTTCCTTTTATGGGATCTGGACACTTTTCTTTCCACTCCTCTCCTGACCGATTCCGTGCTGGCCCTATTTTTCCTTGGTATCTTCGGATCATCGGTCACATTCATCCTCTTTGCCAACGGAGTCAGAAAACTGGGTGCTTCCAGGGCCAATGTCTTTGCCAACCTTATTCCTGTCTTCACGGCGATTGCTTCTTATTTTATACTGGATGAATCAATGCCAGTGATGAAGATCCTCGGAATTGTACTGGTACTTTTTGGGCTTTTCCTTTCACAGATCCGTTCTCTAAGGCTTAAAAAGCAAAGACCGGCAAGGCAAATTTATTTTCCACATTAGCACAAGGGTATGGATCCACACAGAATCAGGGAAAAAGCGCTGGATAAAGAGAAAGAAAACCGAAAATTCTTCAGCAAACTTAAACGAAAGGTTCCGGCCGACCTGGATGTGACAGTGAAAACCTTGCATGAAGAAGTATTTAGCCATGTCGACTGCCTTGAATGTGCGAATTGCTGCAAATCCATTAGTCCTTTCCTCCGCGACCGGGATATTGACCGGATCGCCTCATCCCTGGGGCTCAAACCTTCAGCCTTCACCGAAACTTACCTTGAACTGGATCCGGAAGAGGATTATGTTTTCCGTGAAACCCCATGCCCTTTTCTCTTAGACGATAATCGTTGTTCCATATACAAATACAGGCCGGGTGCCTGCCGGGAATATCCCCATACCGACCGAAAGAATTTTCATCAGATCTTTAGTCTTACTCTTAAAAACGCGGAAATTTGTCCGGCAGTCCAGGAAATCATTGAAGGATTGAAGCTTGTGTACCGGAAGTAAATACATTTTTGTAACTTTCTGAAATTATGAATTTTATGTTTGTAATACAGGGAGAAGGCAAGGGGCATCTGAGTCAGGCTCTGGTTATGAAAAAATGGCTTGAAGCTTCGGGACACCAGGTAAGCTCAGTTTATATGGGCAGAAATATTCCCGGACGAAGGATTAGCTACGCGGAGAAAGAATTGAATATGGCACTGAAGTACTTTTTTAGTCCGGGATTCATTCGAAATCCTTCCCGGCGCGGAATTCTTCCCTTGATGTCCCTTGTATTGAATGTTTTCCTGATCCCCGTGTATGTGCTAAGCGTTTTCAGACTCAGCCTTGCGATGAAGGACAAAGAGATTGATCGCATCCTTAATTTTTACGATCCAGTGGCAGGATTTTCCAGATTGCTCACCGGCAGAAAAAAAAAGATGTTCACCCTGGGGCACCATTTCTACCAGGGCAGGCATGTACCTCAAAGCTTATCGACCCGGTATGTCGGAATTTTCCTGCTGAGGATACTGAATTTCTTTTGTTCCCTGGGTTCGGAAAGACTGGCACTAAGCTTTTCTCCGGAAAAGGAAAACTCAAGTGTTCCAGGCTCATTTTATTATGTTCCTCCGATTCTTGAGTCCCCTCCTGAAGAAAAGTCCGACCTGCAGAGAAAAATTATTCTATGCTATTTTCTGAATCCGGGATTTACCCCGAATCTTATCCATATTGCCACCAGGAACCCGCATCTGATTTTCCGTCTGTACACATCTTCCCGTTCGACTCAGGAAGCAAAACCTGCCAATCTTTCGATCAGCCTGCCCTCGAGGGAAGACTTTATGAAGGATATGAACCGGGCCGCTGCGGTAATTTGCACAGCCGGATTTGAAACCCTTTGCGAGGCGTTATACCGCGAACTGCCCCTTTATGTTGTACCCTCGGAGGGCCATTTTGAACAATTATGTAACGCAGAGGAAGTAAAGCTGAAGGGGTTCGCAAGGGATATCTCAGAATTTTCGGACCTCCTTTTTGAATCTGCGGATAAGGAGGAAGTGAGAGCCTGGTATCACCGGGGTAAAGGGATGATCCTCTCCCTTTTGTGCTCATCGTAAGTTGAGATAAGTATTTCTTCCTTCCCCACCATACTAATATTTTTTTTTCTCCGTTTTGAACTTATCTTTAGCCTGAAAAGGCAGGTTTTTATTGCTGTCAGATCAAATCACCCTAAAATGACCGGGATATTGATATTTGCGAAATGATAATGAAGCAATTAACGGGATTTATTTTAGTCTTTAGCCTTATCTCCACCGGGGTATATTCGCAACTTGGAGGGGAGTTTACCTATGCATTTCTCAACCAGACCAATTCTGCCAGGGTTGCTGCTTTGTCCGGCAAAAATGTGAGCTTGCATGACGATGATCTGAACCTTGCCTATCATAATCCTTCCCTGTTGGATTCTTCCCTTAATAATCACCTTATTCTGAATTATGTAGGATATTTTTCGGACATAAAATACGGATATATCTCCTATGGCAGACATATGAACGGGATTGGGACCTTCGCCCTGGGAATTCAGTACATGGATTACGGAGATTTCACTTACGCTGATAATTTCGGGGTAAGGGGAGGAAATTTTCAGGCGAAGGAGTATGCACTCAATCTGATTTACAGTCGTAAGATTGACAGTTTTCTGACGGTTGGCGTAAATCTCAAACCCATTTATACCAATTTTGAAAGATACAATTCTACCGGGATTGCTGCGGATATCGGGATTAGCTATTTTAATCCAAGGTTGCTTTTCTCCGCCGGTCTCGTATTAAAGAATATAGGCACCCAGATCTCCACCTATTACGGAGATGCCGAAAGGGAAAAGTTGCCTTTTGAAATTCAGGCCGGGATCACACAAAAACTTGCTCATGCCCCTTTCCGTTTTTCCGTAACCCTTCAGCAGCTTCAAAAATGGGACCTTAATTTTGAAAAAGCGGATAATGAGCAACCGGTAAGTGAATTCGGACAGGACAGTCAGCAAAGGTCGGACCTGGATGATTTTGCGGACAATGCGATGAGGCATGTTTTGTTGGGTGTGGAATTTGTGCCGGGGGAAAATTTTTATATTGCACTCGGGTATAATTATCACCGAAGACAGGAATTGAAACTTCCCACCCGTACAGGAATGGTTGGATTTTCCTGGGGGTTCGGCTTCAGGATATCCAAATTTCATTTCAGCTATGGCAGAGCCAGCTATCATCTTGCCGGCGGTTCTAATCATTTTTCCCTAAGCACCAACCTGTCGGAATTTTACCGAAGAACCCCCTAAATCCCCAAATCCCTAAATCCCCAAATCCCCATATACCTGCATCTCTGTTTAGAAGTTTAGAAGTTTAGAAGTTTAGAAGTTTAGGTTGTTATATCCCCATATCCCTGCATCTCCGATGCCTCCCTAAATCCCCAAATCCCCAAATCCCCATTTTTTCCTACTTTTGCCCAATAAAACCTATTCGACAATGAAAATCGCCATTGACGGGTATTCTGCATGCGGGAAAAGCAGTTTTGCAAAGAGGATATCCCGGGAGTACAGAATGCTGTATATAGACAGCGGGGCCATGTATCGTGCCGTAACCTTGTATGCACTAAGGAAAGGATTTATTTCGGGTGAGGAGATTGACCGGAAAACCCTCATTAAGTACCTGGATTTTGCGGAAGTTACGTTTGAAGGAAAAGATGATAAAGGTTTTCCCCTTGTATACCTGAATGGCAGGGATGTTGAACAAGAGATCCGCAGCATGGAAGTTTCAGCCAGAGTAAGTGATATCAGCAAGATCAGGGAGGTTAGAGAGCGCATGGTGGAGCTTCAGAGAGAATTGGGAAGGAACCGGGATGTGGTGATGGATGGAAGGGATATTGGAACGGTTGTTTTTCCTGATGCGGAGATAAAGATCTTTATGACGGCAGAGATGGAGGTGAGGGCCGAAAGGCGCTATAAGGAACTTCTGGAGAAAGGAATGGATGCGGATATGAAAGCAATACTGAAGAATCTAAGGGAAAGGGATTTTAAGGATGAAACCCGCAAGGAGAGTCCCTTAAAGAGAGCCCAGGATGCCTATATTCTTGATAACAGTTATTTGACTATGGAGGAACAGATGGAATGGTTTACCGGAATTTTTAACAGCAGACGGAAGTGAACGTACGTATTGAGAAAAAATCAGGATTCTGCTTCGGTGTGAAGCGGGTGATACAGATGGCGGAAGAGGCATTGGACAAGGGAGAAAAGCTTTATTGTCTGGGTGAGATCGTTCATAATCAGAAAGAAGTGGAACGGCTTACCGCGAAAGGAATGGTTTTTATTGACACCGATGATCTTAAGGAATTAACCAATGTAAAGGTTCTGATCCGTGCACACGGGGAACCACCCGAGACCTATGCCCTGGCAGAAAGGAATAACATTGAACTGATAGACGGGACCTGCCCTATAGTGAGGACCCTTCAGAAGAAAGTGAAAGACAGGTTCGAAGATTCGGGTCCGGAAACACGCATTTTGATTTACGGAAAAAAAGGGCATCCTGAGGTTATAGGGTTAAATGGTCAGACAGGCTATAATGCTTTGGTTATCAGTTCGGTCGATGAAGTACCTGATCCGGGTAATACTACCTCAATCAGTTTGTTTTCTCAGACAACCATGGATGGACAGGGATTTGCTGAGGTCTGCGATAAGTTATCCACTTTTGCTCATCCCGGCCTTGAGATTGAAATTAACAATACCATCTGTAACCATATTTCACACAGGCAGCCGGGAATAGAGGCCTTTGCAGAGTCCAATGAGCTGATCCTCTTTGTAGCCGGAAAAAACAGTTCCAATGGTAGGATACTTTATGAGATTTGCAGAAAAAAAAATCCGAATTCCTATCTTATTTCCGAACTTGAAGATATTCAGGCGGAATGGTTCACCGGAGTTAACAACGTAGGGATCACCGGAGCCACCTCTACTCCGGTCTGGTTCCTGGAACAGGTAAAGGAAAGACTTCGGAATTTTACGATAAATTAATTATAAATTCTTATTTAATTATTGCAATATCGACCGAAATAGCCTTATTTTGCATGCTTAAATTATTGTTAGTCAATAAATTTAGACCAATTCAATTTAATCATCAATGGGAAAAATCAAGAAAATTGGAGTCCTAACTTCCGGAGGTGATGCTCCGGGAATGAATGCTGCTATCAGAGCGGTAACCCGTACTGCAATCTATAACCAATTAGAGGTGGTAGGAATACGACATGGTTATCACGGAATGATTCACGGACATTTTAAGGAGCTGAAAGCACATAGTGTGAGTGATATTATTCAAAAAGGCGGAACGATTCTTAAGACTGCCAGAAGTGAAGAATTCAGAACCCCACTGGGAAGAAAAATGGCCTACGAGAACCTTAAACGGGAAGGCATTGATGCCGTGGTGGTGATAGGTGGTGACGGTTCCCTTTCCGGAGCCAGGGTTTTTTGTGATGAGTACTATGATATTCCTTTTGTGGGTTTGCCAGGTACCATCGATAACGACATTTACGGAACCGATTATACCATAGGATATGATACTGCACTGAATACCGTGGTAGAAGCCGTGGATAAAATCAGAGATACTGCCTCCAGTCATAACCGTCTTTTCTTTATTGAAGTGATGGGTCGTGATGCAGGTTTTATTGCCGTACGAAGTGGTATTGCCTGTGGTGCAGAAGCCATATTCGTACCGGAACTTAAGAATCAGGTAAGCACTCTGAAGGAATACCTGGAAAAAGGGTATAAACGGAGAAAATCAAGCAACATAATCATTGTTGCTGAAGGGGATGATGAAGGAGGGGCAATGACGATTGCGGAGAAAGTTAAGAACGATTTTGAGGAGTACGACGTTCGCGTTTCTATTCTCGGACATATACAAAGGGGTGGGACCCCTTCTGCTTTCGACAGGGTGACTGCCAGTAAATTCGGTTTTCATGCTGTGCAGGCCTTGCTGGATGATCAAAAATCTGTCATGGTGGGTATGCACGATAACGACATTGTTCATGTTCCCTTCAGTAAAGTGATCAAGATGCATAAAAACGTTGATCCCGAGAGCCTTGAAATGGCAGAGATCCTCTCTGTGTAAAAGGCTGTACATAATTATTTTTCACCACGGAATCCGATTTTTCAGGTTATTTACCTTTTTGCGAATTCCGTGGTGTTTTTTTATTTTCAGTCCAAACTTTAGTCTATGGATGCTTCCGGTAATTGCGCAGAGATCATTCTTCCGCTGGCCCTTCAGCAGAGTTATTCTTACCGGATCCCAGCCAGCATGGAGCCTGATATAAAGACAGGTCAGCGTGTGATCGTACAATTCGGCGAAAGGAAGTTTTATACCGGAATCGTTTACCGGATTCATGCTGACTGCCCAGAACATATAGAACTGAAACCCATCTCGGAGATTCTCGATTCTGATGAAACCGTGACGGAACAACAACTGAAATTATGGGATTGGATGTCGGATTATTATATGTGCAGCCTGGGAGAAATATTTAAGGCAGGACTCCCGGCCGGACTTAAACTCGAAAGTGAGGCAAGGATTACCCTGAATGAAAACCTGAAAGGGCCACCAGAGCTTACACCACAACAGGAACTTTTAATCCGTTATCTGCAGAAAAACCAGGGCGTGGGAATAGATCAGCTTGCCAGGGCTGCAGGACAATCGAGAAGGGAGGTAAAGGACCTGCTGGATAAGGGAATCCTGTTTATTGAGGAAAGGATCAGGGATACCACCCCCAAACGTACGGAAGAGATAATTTATCCCGGGTCTGCTTTGAAAGGCGATGCAGAAGAAATGCTACGATCTCTTGGAAGGGCATATCGCCAAAAAGAGCTTCTCAGGTATATCCTGGGCAGGTTTCGGGATGAAAATAATTCCATGTTTCCGAGAAACGAACTTCCCTCCGGGTTTACCGCAGCGCATTTAAGAGAACTGGAGAAAAAAGAATTTGTACGGATTGAAAAAATTGCATCTTCCTCGGTTTTGCTTAGAGAAGAATCGGGAAGGAAACCCTTCCCCTTATCGCCTGTGCAGCAGAAAGCCTGGGATAGCATCAACGAGGGCCTGCAAGAACGGAAAGTGGTGCTTCTTGAAGGAGTGACCTCCAGTGGTAAGACGGAGATTTATATTCATCTGATCGATAAACTAATATCTGAGGGGAAGCAGGTACTTTATCTCTTACCGGAGATTGCCCTGACCTCCCAGATTGTGAACCGGCTCAGGGAGGTTTTTGGCAAACGCGTAGGCGTGTACCACAGCCGGTTTAGTGATCCTGAGCGCGTTGAGGTTTACCGCAACCTTTTGGAAGACGGGGAAAACCGCTACGATCTGATTCTGGGTGTACGATCCTCCGTTTTTTTGCCTTTTCGTCGGCTCGGACTGATAATAGTGGATGAAGAGCATGAAAATAGTTTCAAACAGCACGATCCTGCTCCCCGTTACAATGCCAGAGATACCGCTGTCATACTGGGGAGGATACATAAAGCAGGTGTATTGATGGGAACTGCCACACCCTCGGTGGAATCATGGTTCAATGCCAGAAACGGCAAGTACACCCTGGTTCAGATACATGAGAGGTATGGCGGAGTTCAGCTTCCGGAGATCCGTATAGCCGATGTGAGAATGGCCAGATTGAAAAGGCAAATGCGCTCGGTTTTTACTCCGGTTCTGTACAATGCCATACATGATAACCTGCAGGTGGGAAAGCAGATCATCCTTTTTCAAAACCGTCGTGGATACTCCTCTTTTCTGGAATGCGAACAGTGCGGATGGATCCCGTATTGCCGGAATTGCGATGTGGCCCTGACCTATCATAAATTTACTGCTACCCTTAGTTGTCATTATTGCGGGCATGCTGAGCGTCCTCCCGGGAAGTGCCATGAATGTGGGCATACCGGCATTCTGACAAGAGGCTTTGGCACAGAACTTATTGAGGATGAGATGTCTCTCCTTTTCCCGGGAGTCAAAATTGAACGACTGGATCTTGATTCGGCCCGCTCCAGGAAGGCCTATGAAAGAATTCTGGGAAATTTTGAATCGGGTGAAACAGATATACTTGTTGGGACACAGATGCTTTCCAAAGGTCTGGATTTTGAAAGGGTAGGACTGGTAGGTATTCTCAATGCCGACCAAATGCTCAACTTTCCTGATTTCCGTGCCTTTGAACGAAGTTTTCAACTAATGTCCCAGGTTAGCGGCCGGGCAGGCAGGAAGAAAGATCGCGGACTGGTAATCATTCAGTCTACACATCCGGAACATCCCGTTCTTAACTATGTTATCCGGAATGACCTCAAAGGATTTTACCAGGAACAATCGTACGAACGCCAGACCTATCATTACCCTCCCTATGCAAGGATGATACGATTGCAGATGAAAGCGGCAAAAAGGGAGCAGTGTGCCGAAGCCGCTGCTTTAATCGCATCTGAACTCAGGAAAATTTTCGGTAAAAGAGTATTGGGTCCGCATCCTCCGATTGTTGCCCGGGTTAAGAACCGATACATAGAACAGATTCTTCTTAAGGTAGAGCGGAAAGCTTCCTTTGCCCGAGCCAGACGACTTTTGGCTCAGTGCCTTGAGTCACTCCATAACCATCAGAGCCTTAAAAATGTAAGAATCAACATTGATGTCGATCCCCTATAAAATCCTATATTTGTTGCTTAAATTTCATTTCCATGTTTTCAAAGCTTGATCTCAATCAGATTTTCGAAGATTTTAAAAGACAGAAAGTATTGATCATTGGCGACGTGATGATTGATTCCTACCTATGGGGAAAAGTGAATCGAATATCCCCGGAGGCCCCCGTTCCTGTGGTATCCGATATATCCAAGGAAATGCGACTTGGAGGGGCTGCAAACGTTGCTTTAAATATTAAGGCCATGGGGGCCATTCCTATCCTTTGTTCAGTGGTGGGAGACGATGACCGGGGCCATCTCTTTCTGGATCTCCTGAGTGAACAGAAACTAACCGATGTGGGAATCGTGGTTGAAAAAGGAAGGGTTACCACCCAGAAAACACGCGTAATAAGCGGAGCTCAACACTTGTTGAGAGTGGATGAGGAAACGGAAGATTATATTACCCCCAGAACAGAAAGGAAACTTCTCAACTTTACCAGTGATATGATGGAAGAGAAAAAGATGAATACCATTGTTTTTCAGGATTACGACAAGGGGGTCATAACCCCCACCCTTATTACTGCCGTTACCGAAAATGCCCGTTCACAGGGTATTCCGGTTCTGGTGGATCCAAAGAAAAGAAATTTCCTTCATTTCAGGGGTGTGGATCTTTTCAAGCCCAATTTTAAGGAACTCAGGGAAGGGCTAAAAACCGACATCCAGAAGACCGACCTGGAAGCCATCGCCGGCATGATGGAAGAATTCAGAAAAATGAATGAGTTTGATCACATAATGGTCACCCTCTCAGAGATGGGGGTGATGATCAATAAAAACGGTGACTATCATCATATTGCAACCGAGATCAGGGATATTGCCGATGTTTCAGGGGCTGGCGATACGGTTATCAGTCTAGCGGCATTGTGCATGGGAGTGGGATTGGATCCTGTCGATATGGCAGCCCTCTCCAATCTGGCCGGCGGACAGGTTTGCGAAAGAGCAGGAGTCGTATCCGTAGTCAAGGATCAATTACTTAAGGAGGCCATAAGTATACAGATTGAAGAAGCAAACGATCTGAATGGCGGCTAATTCCTTTTCTTCAAGATGAACCTGCTACCCATGTAGGTTTCCAAATTCAGGCTTTCATTGTTTCCTGGTTAATTTCGATAACCTGGAAAGAAAATTCAAAACGCCTTCCCATAAATGAATTATTTTTACGGCCAATCCTTGGGACAACCAACTTTTCCTTAAAGGCTATCTATAACCCTTGCCAGCCGGGATTTGACTTCCCCGGCCAGCGTTTGAAGTTCCGGATTATCCACAGCCTGCATTGAGGCGTAGGGGTCTATGGCAGCCACTTCAGTTTCTGTATCGCTCACCCTCTGAAGGATCACGTTGCAGGGAAGCATGGTCCCTATCTTATCTTCGGCCTGAAGTGCTTTGTGCGCCAGAGGGGGATTGCAGGCCCCGAGGATTACATAATCGCGAAAATCCACATCCAGTTTTTCCTTGAGTGTTTTCTTTACATTGATTTCCGTAAGAACGCCAAACCCTTCCTCTTTCAGGGCTTCCTTGACATGATCGATGGATTTTTCGAAATCGTTCTGCAGTTTTTTAGAGATGTAATACTTCATTGCGTTTTGTTTTTTTAAGGTTTCAGTTTTCGTTTCAGAAGCTGGGCATTCATGGCTACAATAACCGTGCTTAGGCTCATGAGCACGGCACCCAGGGCGGGATTGATCAGTATCCCTGCCGAGAAGAGCACTCCGGCTGCCAGGGGAATGGCAACCACATTGTAACCGGTGGCCCAAACAAAATTCTGAATCATTTTTCTGTGGGTTTCTTTTCCCAATAATATCAAAGAAACAATATCATCGGGCCTGCTGTTCACTAAGATTATATCTGCAGTTTCAGCGGCAACATCGGTGCCCGATCCCACGGCTATCCCAATATCGGCGGTGGCAAGGGCAGGAGCATCATTGATCCCGTCGCCTGTCATGGCCACAATCTCACCCTTACCCTGGAATTCCTTGATAATTTCGGGTTTTTTGTCGGGCAGTGCTTCTGCAAAATAGCCGTCCAGACCAAGCTCACTGCTCACCGAGGAAGCGACTTTTTCATTATCTCCGGTGATCATATATACCTTTATCCCTTTTTCCTTAAGCTTTTTTACGGCATCATAGGATTCATCCCTGATCTTATCTGCCAGGGCCACATATCCCTTAAGTTCCTCTCCTGAAAGGATGAACACCACGGTTTCGCCTTCTTTCTCACCGGCCTCTTCCGGTATCTCCATATCCTTTTCCTTCAGGTAGCCGGGACTTACTACTTTGATTTCCTTTTCCTTTATTTTGGCTTTTATGCCTTTTCCTTTGATGGCCTCTGTATCCTTCGGCTCATCCAGGCTAAGATCCAGTCCTTTAGCCTTCTCCAGGATGCCTGCAGACAGGGGATGCTCACTGTTTTGTTCAGCCGAGGCTGCCAGTTGGAGAATGTCCTCATCCTTCTGTTTTTTATCCAGCGATGCGAAACGGCTTACGGAAAAGTCACCGTAGGTCAGAGTTCCGGTTTTGTCAAATGCCAGCAGGGTAATCTTCCTGGAATTTTCGAAGGCGGTGCGGTTGCGTATCAGCAATCCTTTGCGTGCCGAGATGGAGGTGGAGATCGCAACAACGAGCGGGACTGCCAGTCCCAGGGCATGGGGACAGGTGATCACCATCACGCTGGCCATCCTCTCAAGTGCGAATACAAATTCCTTTCCCAGGATTAGCCAGATGGTAAGCGTTGCGAAACCAACCGAAAGGGCAACGATGGTAAGCCAGAACGCAATCCTGTCTGCAAGTTTTTGCGTTTTGGATTTTTTGGACTGCGCTTCTTTCACCATGTTCACCACCTTGTTCAGGTAGGAATCTTCACCGGTATTGCCGGTTTTGATCTTCAGACTTCCATCCCCGTTTACGGTACCACCGGTGACCTCATCGCCTTTTTCCCGGTTAACCGGTTTTGATTCACCGGTGACCATGGATTCGTTGATCTGACTGTTCCCTTCCATGATCTCACCATCGACCGGTATTTTCTCTCCCGGTTTTACCACTATGATATCGCCCGATTGAACCTCATCGATCTTCACTTCTTTGGTATCCCCGTTGTCCATTACCTTATTGGCCTTTGAAGGCATAAGCTCCATCAGTTTCTCAAGGGATCCGGAGGCAGCTACTACCGACCGCATTTCAATCCAGTGTCCCAATAGCATGATATCGATGAGGGTGGCCAGTTCCCAGAAAAATGATTTCCCTTCCAGTCCGAAGGTAGTAGCCGTGCTATAACCCCAGGCTATAGTAATGGCCACCGCGATGAGGGTCATCATCCCCGGCTGTTTCTCCCTGAGCTCCGAGACCAGTCCGGAAAGGAAGGGCCATCCCCCGTAAAAATAGATCAGCGTTGATAAACCGAACAAAACATAGTTGTCATAGGAAAACTCTAGGCGGTAGGAAAACCATTCCTGTATCATGGGCGAAAGGGCAAGGACGGGAAGGGTGAGGATAAGGGAAAGGATAAAACGTTTCCGGAAATCCCTGATCATGTGCCTGTGGTGGGACTGATGATCATGGTCATCATGATGATCATGCCCGTTATCGTGTGAGTGATTCTTTTGTTTTTCAGTCATCTTTGAGGGTATTTTTAAACATTACACTCAGAATTATGTTTTTGTTTGCATTTGACTTATCATCATTACCCTGAGCCATGTGAATAGGAATTTTTCCCTGGTATTTGATCCTGTTTGTTCTCAACCTTTATACAATAGCCTGTTGTGGTTGATGCACAGGATAATGATCCCTCCAGGATAGGACTGGTCCTGAGTGGTACTCCGGATTTACCAGGTTTATTACACCATGGCTTTTATCCTCTCCACTCGGCTCCCCCTCCTTTCCTTTATGCAATGGATACACCGGCATACCCCTTCAGTATTGTATTAATCTGGGATTTTATTTTGACAGGAAGTAATCATTGGAATTCTGTTATCATGGCTGATTGCAAAACTCCTTTAATAATGAGGGTAGATCCTCACCACAATACTCAAACAGGTACATTTCCCGGACTTTCTCAATGGTTTTACAGGTATTTTGAGCTTTCCCCGGTTTTTTATTAGAAAAATTGGTTAAAATCAATTATTACAAGAGATATGAGAATACATAATTCGGATGTAGGGTCGTTGAACAATCACTTTTAAAGGGTTGTTGATTGATCATACCCTTAAGAATTATCATGCGATTCCTGCATCTGTTACTCCTTTTCAATCCAATTCTGGTCGGTTCAGCCGGCGATTCCATATTTAATTTAAGGGATGATACAGTGAAAGTACAGAAATTGTTGGATCTGGGATTCCAGTATGAAATTACCGACCCCGATAGTGCCATAATGGTTTATGCTATGGCTGGAGATATCAGCCTCGAGATTGATTACAAACTGGGACTTGGCAGAAGTTTGAATTATTCGGGTATTGTTGAGTTTAGCAGAGAAAATTACCTGGAAGCAGAACAATTCTATTATCGTTCCATCGAGGTGTTTAAAGAAATTCCCTATCCTAGAGGGATAGCTGCAAATTATAATAACATCGGGAATATATACCATCACCTTGGGGAATTTGACCGGACAGTTCAGTTTCATATGCAGGCCCTCGATATATTCGAAGAGATCCGGGACACCCTTTCCATGATATTTAACCTGAACAACCTGGGCACCCTTTACTACGATAACAACCAGTATGAAGCAGCCATCGATTTTTACCTCAGATCATCGGTATTGCTTGAAGGAATGCAGGACACAGTGCGTTTGATCGACACCTATGTTAACCTTGCCAATACCTATAATCGACAGAAAGACTTTGAGAAAGCCGCCTTATACCTGAACAGGGCCGATCTGATTCACAAACCAGGTGTAAATCTCTACGGAAGTTTACTATTGAGCGATGCGAAGCGGGAATTGCAGTTCTCCAGAGGAAACTATATGGAAGCCTTTAAATATTCGGGTGAATCTCTGGAACTCGCTGAAGAGCTGGGAAGTGCATATGATTATACCCGTGTGCTTACCACAAGGGGAGAGATCCTTCTCGAACTGGGCAGATCCTCCGAAGCCCTGTTCACTTATAACCAGGCCATTGATACTGCCAGGAAACA
Source organism: uncultured Bacteroidaceae bacterium (assembly GCA_964572225.1). Taxonomy (GTDB): domain Bacteria; phylum Bacteroidota; class Bacteroidia; order Bacteroidales; genus CAZNFR01. The sequence goes on along the minus strand of CAZNFR010000038.1, from coordinate 13,278 downwards.
CCGTTATCTCAATTTGCTCGAAAGATTGTATGCCGGGAGAGCAGCCCTATACGAAAATCAGGGTCAGTATTCCTATGCTTACCGTGATCTTTCAGAACTGTCTATGGTGCGTGACAGTCTCTATAAAAAGGAGCGCCAGGAAATAATTCATGAAATGGAAGCCCGGTATCAAAACGCAAAAAAGCAGCAATTAATAGAAGAAAACGAGGCCATTATTGCCGAGCAGGAATACCGTGCAGCCCGGCAAAGGTCTCTGTTGATCTGGATAGGGATTACATCTGCAGGTATCATATTCACCATATTACTGGTTATAGCCTTTTTACAACAGCGGCGCAATGTTTTGCAGGCAAAAATTGAGAATCTTGAAAAGGAAAAAGAGCTGAAAAGTCTGAAGTATATCATAGAAGGTGAAGAGAAAGAAAGATCAAGACTTGCAAAGGAATTGCACGACGGGGTAAATGGAAGCCTTGGAGCAATCAGGTTAATGGCAGATTCAGGCAATGCTTCAAACGGTAAAGGCAATCCAAACATAGAAAAAATTATATCCCTGATCGATCAGGTCAGCACCGAGGTTAGGGATATTTCTCATAACCTCATGCCGGATGTGATTACTCAATACGGATTGATACAGGCCATCGAAAGTTACCTTGAAAGAATCCAAAGCAGTGAACGGCTGAAAACAGACTTTCAGCATTACGGAGAATTTGAAGATATAGACAATTCCATTAAAGTAACAGTATACCGGATTGTACAGGAACTGACCCGGAATATAATCAAACACTCCGGGGCTGCGGAATGTCTTATACAGATAAACCGTCATGTTCGTAACCTGAGCCTGGTAGTGGAAGATAATGGAGGAGGATTTAATGTATTCGAGCAGTCCCATATAGAAAAGCCTGAGGGCATTGGTCTGCAGAGTATTTATAGTCGCATTAACCTGATAGAGGGTAAGATCGATATCCAATCGGAACTTAATTCAGGAACCTCGGTGAATATCGATATTCCATTAAAAAAAACTGAAGCATGATTCATATTGCTATCACCGACGATCATCCCGCAATAGCGGAGGGTATAAGGAGCATGTTCGAAAATCACCCTGAAATTAAGGTGGAGGCAGTATTCCATAATGGTCATTCATCCCTGCAGGGTGTTCCAGGAAGTAATATTGAAGTGTTGCTTCTGGATATTAATCTGCCGGATACCGATGGAACTCAGCTTTGCAAGCAATTGCTTTCTCTCAAACCGGATTTGAAGATCATTGCTTTTACCTCCTACCGTGAAACGGCTTTCCTAAAGACCATGATGCAAAATGGGGCACTGGGCTTTCTTTTAAAAAATTCCGGTTACGAGGAGATTATTGAGGCTGTTTATTCTGTGAAAGGAGGGGATGAATTTGTTCAAGAGGAGATGAAAGAGCTTCTATTAAAAGAGTCATTTAAACGGAGAACCGCTCCTGGCTTTATACCCAAATTAACCCGCCGGGAGAAAGAAATTCTCAAATTGATCCTCGATGAACTCACTACCCAGGAGATTGCCGGGGCGCTTTTTATCAGTTCAAAAACGGTAGAGACACACCGCCTTAACTTATTGCAGAAACTAGAGGTGAAGAATACGGCGGGACTGGTAAAAGTAGCCATAGAAAAAGGACTTGTTTAGATCATTGTGCTTTTAGCCCCGAGTCTTTTCACTTAGTTTCATTCTGATGTACTTATCATTATCCAGGTAAACCTCATGCGGCGTTTCCATGCTTAGGCTATAAATGGTTTCTCCACCCCCGCTGAAGTTCAGGATAAGTATCTGCTTTCCTCTTTTTTTAGTAACGATCCATATTCCCATACTCCTTATTTCTTTTCCCTGGTTTTTCCTGTCGGGGGATTTGAAAGCCTGGGTAAATCGTTGGTAAGTAAAACGCTTATTTTTATACAAATCGATAATGACAATGGTGTTGAACCCCCCGGCATTTTCACCTGAATCATTGTTGTAGGATGATTTGAAGTGAACCAGCCGGGAGTTTTCCATACTCTTCACAATCGGTCCATTTATTATTAGATCCCTGATAATCATTTCGGACTTGTCTTTTTAAGTAATAGCCAGCTTAATACTATCCACCCAGCACTTACCACTTTACTGAATTATCATACGCTTGATAAAAGTGTCACTGCCGGAAATACCCTGAATAATATAGATGCCATTTGGCAGGTTCCCGACGGCAATTTCATATTCCTCTCCTTTAAAAAGTTCAATGTTGCGTGAATAAACCCTTTCTCCGTTCAGATTTGTGATATTCAGGGTTAAATGCCGGTCCATTGGGGATCTTAGTTTTATTATGTCTATAGCTGGATTGGGAAAGACCTCCATATCCATGGTTCCCGATAAAAGTCCCAGACCGGTTGGATCAATCTCTACGGTCACCGGATTTGAAAGGGAGGAACAACCGGATTCATAAAATACCTCCACCGTGTAGGTTCCGGATTCGGTGACAGTAAGGCTTTGACTGGATTCATTCAGAGCTGAGCCATTCAGGTACCAAATGTAGGATGTACCCTGATTCGCACTCAGGGTATTTTGATTAACCGTGATTTCTGCAGCTGGATTATTGTAAGATACCGTGAATATTTCCGATTCAGGATTATCATTGATTAACCAAAGCTCATTATCAGCCTCTGCCGAAACCTTGATTTCGTCCCCGTCTTGGAGTCCTGTTAATGCGATTTTTTGAGAGTTTTCGCCGGCAACAGCAACTCCGTTAATATGCCAGATGAAAACCGGTTCATCGCCCGTATTCATTGCAATTGCCTGAAGGGTGAGTGTATCTTCTGTTGAGCATATTTCCTTACCGGTCATTTCAATGCTTACGGATGCTTCCAGGGGTGAGAGTGCCCAGATCTCCCTCCCGTGATTATTATCAAAGCCAGAGAAAAACAGGGTATTATTGGTGTAGTTTAGTAATTGTATGGCCCCTGATCTGTTTCCCTGAGGTACACCTTGCACCGGTCTAGGTTCACCTTCTCCCAGGTGCATTCTCCATAATTGATTTCCGTTTATATCTGAGTAGGTATCATAAAAAATTACCCCTTCTGCATGAAGATATGAGTTGTCGATCTCCGCATCCGATACCTGTTGAGTACCCTCCACTGTTCCATCGGTCTTAAATAGTTTTTTCCCTTCTTCGGAGAAAGCAAGGAAATACAACTGGTTTTCAATAATTTGAAAATTAGAAGGTCTCGACCATCCTTCTTCAGGAAATAGATCTATAAAGAGTTCTGTCCCCTCTTTGGTTCCATCGGTGCGCCATAATTCTCTTCCCAATCCTTCACCCTCTCCCTGAAAATAAATATGATCTTTATACTTAATAAAACCTGAAGTGATGCCACTTTTTTCACCGGGATAGATATCCTTAATCATCATCGTCCCGTCTATGGTACCATCCGTGCTCCATAACTCATTTCCCGAGCTCCCGTCTTGGGCAGTAAATAAGATCCTTTTATCCAACAGGGTCAGATTGGAAACTCCGGAGTTGCCCTGTGGATTGATATCCGTAATCGGAACCGTTCCTTCCTCCGTACCGTCTGTTTTCCATAATTCGTATCCAAGAATTTCGTTGGCGGCTCCAAAGAAAAGACTTCCGTTTAATTCAACCGTTTCGCCTTTACGCAGATTTAGATAGGATTGCTGGCTTCCCTCCCAGATATCTTTGACCATATACGTACCATCCACTGTCCCATCAGTCTTCCATAATTCATAACCAAATTCATTTAAGCCCTGAAAATAGATTGCACCATTATAAACAGGATTTTCCTGAAACATTAACATTCTTGTTGTCTTATTATTGCTGGTATCAAATACCGGTTTTGTGCCCTCAGAAGTCCCGTCGCTGGTCCATAAGGTCCTTCCCAACTCCGGGTAATCGGCAGAAAAAACAAGTTGGTTGTTAAAAACTTGCAATCCATCGTTATTAGAGCTCTGAAAATTCCGGACCCTTTTGGTTCCTTCAGGGGTTCCGTCTGTTAGCCACAAGCTTGTATCTGCAAGGAAAAAGGAGGCCCCTTTATACTCTACCGGTACACCCCTGATAAAAACATCCACCGTACGAGGCGTTAAATCACGAATCAACCGTGTTCCTTCGGGTGTCGCATCCGAGACCCAGAGCTCCCGGCCATTTTCTTCATCATACCCGGCATATATTAGCTTTTCCCCGATGTGTCCAAATTTTACATCCCAATAGGATTCAAAACCATCCTCTGGACCGGGACGGCTATCTATCATTATTTGAGTTCCTTCCTTGGTTCCGTCGCTAGCCCAAAGCTCAATTCCAAATGAGTCCGTTTCGCAGGTAAAGAAAATATTCTCCCCGGCCGCAAAAAGATTTTCTACATCGTAATAACTTTTATCCGTAACCATTCTAATAAACTCTTCTCCCTCTTCAAGACCGTCTGTTCTCCAAAGACTTATTCCTTCGTTTGAACTAACTAAATAATAAAGCCAATCATCAGTAACTGCGGAAAAAGTTTCAATAAATTGGTCTGTTAACTGAAGTTCGCTGCTCCCGTTGGCTTTCCACAGAAGACCATCACCCCGGAAATAAAGTTCTTCTTTGAACATGGTGAGGGCGTTTCCCCGGATATCGCCGGGTAGTTTTTCGGTACCCTCCTCTGTTCCGTCTGTTTTCCAGATATACCTGTTAATATTACTTTCCCTGTAAATAAAATAGAGTATATCATTCACCACTCCAAGGAAGGTTAGATTGGAGTCTTCTGATCCGGGAGTAAAATCTTTTATCATCACCGTTCCCTGTGGGGTGCCGTCCGAGGTCCATAATTCTTTACCATGAACCGCATCCTCCGCTAAAAAATAGAATTGATTATCACCTGCACTTACCACAAAGCGACCAATTACATCAGAAGAAGCGATCCCCGGATTAATATCTTTTAGTAATTGAGTACCACCTGTTGTTCCATCACTTACCCAGATTTCATAGCCTGATTCCAGGGTATATGCTCTAAAAAAAAACAGTTCACCGATTACAGTCAGCCCTCCTTTATACGAGAAATTTAATTCAGATAGATCGACAACACTATAGGTGGATTCGGGAGTGCCCTGGGTCCGGTATATATCAGTTCCTGAAAAAAAGTATAACACATCATCCACCATCACCGGATCAGTCGCTCTCGATACCGGATTCCCGTCATTATCCATTAAAGGATGGGTACTAGTGGAAGATCCGGTGCTTGTAAACAGGAAGGAACCTGAGTCCGGTATGCTTGCATTGAAAAGAAGAAGGTTATCAAATGACCCGACAAAAGAGGGGTTAGAATTGGAGAGACCGGGGGCAATATCTTTCACCATTTGGGTTCCTACTTCAGAACCATTCGTCCTCCAGAGTTCTCTTCCAAATTGCTCATGATCAAAATAGAAATACATTTGATTGTTGACCGTATAACTGAAGATCTCAGCATCATATCGAAATGTACCTTCCCCCCTGGTGGCAATATCTTTTAATAATTGTGCCTCCTGAGCATTCAGATTCACCATGGATACCGCGAACAATAAAGTAGCAAGCTTTTTCATCTTTTCCGGGATTTAAAATTATTGAATCAAAAATCCGGAAATATGGGATTCTAATCATCCCTGCAATTACTGAATTGAAAATATCAGGGTTTTCCCTTACATCTCCCCACCGCCGTCAAAACCTCCTTCATCCCCTCCGCCATTGTTGTTAAATCCTTCATTGGAGAAGTTGTTGATGCGAAAGGTTATGTTCAGCATCACTATGGGTGCCTCATGGGTGTAATGACGGAAAGAGTAAAAATCGTTTGTATCGATTTCCGATTTGTGTCTGCCCGTATTGAAGATATCTCTTACCTGAAGGGTCAGTATGAGTTTATTGTTCATGAAGGACTGCCGGATGGCTCCGTCCATCTCAAATTCGGCAGCTTCGGTCTCCTGGGCTTCTATTTCGCGACTGTCATATTCGGGGGTAAGCTGTAGGCGAGTGGTTTTGGTTAGCTTGAAAATGGTATTCCACTCTACAGACCAGGTGAAACTTTCCCGGTCCAGGGGCACCCCGTTCACATCGCCGGTTACCCGGTAATGATAAAAATTGCCTGAAAAATCCGATTCCCACCAGTCGGTCAGATCGGTACTGAGCATGATCTCAGATCCTAATGCATAATCGGATCCGATATTGGCATAAGTGGAAAGAAGGATATTATCGCGGTATACTTCCCTGATCCTTTCAATTTTATTATTGGTGATGCGATAATACAATTCCGCGGAAAGGAAATCGGTCTTGTTGAGATCCCTCTGATAGCCCACTTCATAGGATCCGATATATTCAGGCTGCAGATTCGGCTCTCCTCTTCTTACGTTAAATGCATCGCTCCAGGTGATGAAAGGTTCCAGGTACCATCCTCTGGGACGGTCGATTCGTCTGGAATAACTTGCCATAATCTGATTCTTTTCACCCATCTGATAGGAAAGGTGAAGGGTAGGGAAGTAATCCAAGCGGTCGATGGTAAACTGACCCTGATCCTTCATGTTAATATCACGGTAGGTATATTCACCCCTGAGTCCGAGCTGATATCCCAGGTTATTATACTCACCATTCAAAAGTCCGTAAAGGGCATGTATGTTTCTTTCGTAAACTACATCATGACTGAACATGTCCTGAAACTCAAATTCCGCCGTTTCCGGATCGAAAAAATAAAGTCCGTTGGATTCTTCCGAGTTCCGGATCCTTCCCTGCATACCTGCCTCAATATTAAAAGAGCGGGTGAAGGGCCGTTCATAGTTTATCCGGTATTCTATTCCTTTGGAAGGCCCGCTTTCGGTCGATTTCTGGCCATCTACTCTTTCATCTTCTTCGTTCAGCAGGAAGTTGATGGACTCGTCGATCCCGTCGCGGTTATAAAGCATGAGGTTTACATCAAGGCGGTGTTCCTTCCCATCGTCACGGTCCCGGCTACCAAAATAATGAGTAAACTCGCCATTCAGAGAATAAAAATCACCGCTTCTTTCCCCTTCATCATAATTTCTATACCGCAATACTTCAGGAGAACTATCCGTAAATTCTTCGTAGTTTACCGAACTGGAACTCAGATAAGCCCTGTATCCGTATCTTCCACTGATGCTTATAACATTCTTATCGTTGGGGAACCATTCGACGCCACCCCTAACGCTATACCGGTTGTAACCCCTGCTGTAATTTCCATCCGAGTTGAGGAAGGAAGTACCTTCTTCAGAATAGGTCTCCTGGCGCCTTTCAACCGAGCCGGGATAATCCCGGTTGCTGTAATCCCCACCTACATAATAATTGAATTTTTCAGTGCGGTAATTCAACAGAAAGTCGCCCCCGTATCTGGAATTGGGACCGGCATCCAGATGAACCAGTCCGCTTAATCCCGTAAGTGTGCGTTTTTGGGTTATGATGTTAATGATTCCACCGGTCCCTTCAGGATCAAACTTGGCCGAAGGATTGGTAATGATCTCAATATCCTTGATCATCCCGGCAGGAAACTGCTGCAATGCCTCACTGCCCTCAAGAACCGAGGGCCTGCCATCGATCAGAACGGTAAAATTGCTGTTCCCCCTTATGGAGACATTGTCTTCTATGTCCACATCAATGGAGGGTATGTTTCTCAGGATATCCACTGCTGTTCCGGAAAGGGCGGTGTACTGGTCTGCCACATGAACCACTTTCCGGTCTATTTTGTATTCAACCGACCTGTCCCTGGCCTCTATGGTTACCTCATCAATTTCTTTGGATGAGGCTTCAAGAGAAACGGTTCCTATATTGACGGAAGGGTTCTGAGGACCCAGGGAAATGTCCTGATAATGAGATCTGTAACCAATAAAATCGATCCTAAGGGTATAGTCACCCGCACTACGGATATTCAGGTTGAATTCGCCCCGGGGATTCGTGATAATCCCGGTTATAATGCTGCTGTCAGGTTTGCCAAGCAATGAAATGGTGGCATATTGCATAACATCCTGGGTCCGGTTGTCAATAACCTTACCGCTCACCTGGTAGAGAGGCTGTTGAATATCGGGAGACTCCCCAAAAAGGCCGAGGGTACTTAGGGAAAGAAAAGACGCAATTATTAGTTTTAACATATTCATTATCAGTAAATTATAAAAACCGGGAGCCGACCCTTTTATTCTTATCATCCTTGTTCCAATCCATCTTCATAAGGGATAACCACCCGGAGTTAGTTTGTCTAATTTGAAGGTAAAATAAGGAATTGAATCTGTAGAAATTTTGTAGCTGTCCTATTTTATTGATATTTCCGGCTGGATTTCAAAGAAGTGAGTTTCCTTTTCATACCGGTATTGAATATTCAGTTGATTAACGCTACATATTTTTTTCACAATGGCCAGTCCGAGTCCGACCGACTGGTTCTCGTTCCCTTTTCTGAAGCGGCTGAATATTTCCTTTTCCGGAAAGCCCAGCTTTTCTCCGGTATTTGAAATGGAAAAAGCCTCATTTTCGGTCGTGATTTTGATTACCGAATCATTAAAGGAATATCGAAGAGCGTTTTTTACCAGGTTCCGGATGAGGATGTCCAAAAGCATAGGATCGATTGAGAAGCTGTGATTTTCATCCAGGGAGGTTTCGATGGAAAGGCCCTTCATGCTTGCCATCTCTTCAATTTTTTCTATATGGTCCCTGATAAAGGGGGCTGTGGAAAGGGTTTTGATATTCTGAAATTCATTGTTCTCAATTTTGGTTATCAGGTTAAGAGCACTCCCCAATCTGGATAAAGCCTGTACTTCATCGTGTATCACTTTCACTTTTTTTGCCTGATCCTCCGGGAGCCTGTTTTCCGAAAGCAGGGATTCGACTTTATTCTGGATTATAGCTAAGGGGGTCTGAAGCTCGTGCGACATATTCTCGGTATATTCTTTAAGCTGGAAATAATCAGTCTCAATCCGGTTTTTCATTTTTTCATAGAGAGTATTGAGGTGAGAAAACTCCAGGGTGGAGGTGTTTACCGGTTTGGAAGGGGCTTCCTTTCCGATATTGTACAGGGACATTTTTTTCAGAATGCGTCGGAAGGGGTCAAGCAAAAAACCGGAGAGCAGGTAATTGCCCAATACCGTTATAAGCACCAGGATGGAGAGAATGGGGATGATGATGGTTCGTATGTCATCCCGGAATTTGTAAAGTTCTTCTGCATTCTTGCTCATCTCAACACGGTAATGCCTGTCGCCCAGGGTAAGATAGGTTACTTTTTTGCGAAACACATTCATTTGCCGGGTCTCTTCGTTGATGATGAGGGTGTCGCGGTAAAGGGGATATTTCTCCGGAATGTGGGTTACCTCAAGGATGAGATTGTTATCGAGCCTTGACAATTTCTCCGGATTGGATTCGAGGAATTTCGAGATATAGCGCTCCCGGTTAAGGAAGCGATCTTCAAGTATGTGGTGCATATGCTTGTTTGCTTCCCTTTGTAAAATGAGTGCACTGGTGATAAAGGATAACAAGGTTATCAACAGGTAAAAGAATACCACCTTACTTAGTAATCTGAACTTGCGTTGTTTCATTGGCGTTGAAATTTATAGCCCACCCCGTAAATCGATTTTATATAGTCTTCTGCGCCTGCGGTTTGTAATTTTTTTCTCAGATTCTTGATATGGTTATAGATGAAATCAAAGTTGTCGGAGTGGTCAATGTAATCTCCCCAAAGATGTTCCGCAATGATCTCCCGGGTTAGAAGTCTGGTTTCATTATCGATCAGGTAGATCAGCAGATCGTATTCCTTTCGGGTGAGTTTTACGGTTTTGTTGTGAACACACACTTGTCTTGATTGCAGATCAATGCTTATCTCATTTACATCGAGGATTTTTTTACCGTTGGAGATTTTGCGTCTTAAAATGGAGTGTATCCTCGCGTTCAATTCTGATTTATGGAAGGGTTTGGTAAGGTAATCATCTGCACCCAGGTTCAGTCCTTTGATTTTATAGTCGAGGGAATGGGTGGCGGTTAAAATCAGAATGGCAATATCGGGTTGCTGATTTTTCATTTCACTTATCAACTGCATGCCATCCCCATCGGGAAGACCGAGGTCCAATATAGCCAGGTCGTATTCATAAAACATGAATTTTTCACGTGCCTGCTCCATTGACCGGGCCGATTCGAGGACATATTTCTGCCCCTGCAAATAGTCCGATACATCTTCAATCAGCTCCGGGTTATCCTCAATCAGAAGGAGTTTCATGGTTTTTTATCCTGTTTCCCACAAAGTTAGCCAATAAATTTGTAGGAAATTGGTAGAAAGTAACAAGGCCTTTGTAAAATGGGAAATAGGTTGGGATGGGGATTTTTTGATTGGTCGGTGTGAAAAGACCAAAGATACAACTCAGAAAACTGGGGAATTTTCGATTGAAATAGTGGGGAATTTTCGATTAATATTTACATAATTACAGACTTTCCTGTCATTTATTGGAAATTCATCATATTACTTCTACAAAGCCTTATTTCATTATATCTTCAGGAAAGTTCATAAATAGCTCGTACATTTACCAGAACTTAAACATCTCCCTATGAAAACGTTAAAGACTTCGAAACTCCGGGTCAGTATTAATTAACCAGAGAGTCCTTTACCGGAATTTTTCCTGCAGAGCGGTCAGTCCGTTCAAGGTCATCCATTGATTCTCCTTCCCCTGTAAAATCTGCAATATCTACAAAATCCTCATTCCCAGAATCATCTGTTTCTTTTTGAAAATACAAGTAGGTTAGGCCATTACTCCACAAACCAAATTCACAATTTTCCAATGCCACCATTATATATTTCAAGGGAGCTAGGGCTCCTTTCTTCTTGTCATTGTCCTTGGTCCTTTCATCCTGGATGATACAAATTCGGATAATGTTCTCTTGAGAATGGTCATTGCCATTTTCAAAAACCACCAGGTCAATCTTCTACTTCCTGGATTTACCGGTTTCAGGGTCTGTATAGGTTACTAAAAAGTCCCTTTCCATATTTTCCAACTCAAACTTATATTCCTCATTGAGCATCCGGATTAAGCTGATTGAGTAAGTCAATTAATCCCTGGGTAGTAAATTGAGCCTGGTCTTTAACAATATTTATAATATATTGTATGACAGAGTTTTGTGGTATGACTTTATTTACCACACGCAAATAAATAATGTAATTTTAAATGCAAAAATATGACAAATACTCTTGTAAAATGACAAGGATATGTAGTTAACAAGCTGAAATACAGTAATTCTATTCGGAATTATTTTGTCACTTCTTCAATCCCGGTAAGGATATGTCCAATCAAGCTTCTGGAATAATCTATAGTCTCAGACGATTCACTGGCTAATAATTCATCCAGATTATTGGAGTCACTGTCTCTAAGACCTTTCTCCAGGATACCTTTTACTCTGGAAATAAGTTTTGCATTTCCGGAAATTATTTTTCCAATTTCCCGGCCCAGATATTGCGAAGCAATTTCATCCAATTCATTATCATCAGTAAACAAGTCACTATGGTGTTGCCATATTGCATCAGAATTAAAATGGAAGTAATTCTTAATAATTTCGGCAATATCATCAATATCATCTCCCCTCATTTCAGGCCTGTCATCCCAGGCAATCAATTTTAAGATAACAATACCTGCCAGGGTGCAAACTTTAAAACGTTGGTCTTCAGTCTGAATCTCTTCCGAAGCATGTTGAAATACTTCCTTAAAACCTTCCACGTTCATACTGGTTAAACCTGTTCCTCTGACTGTTGCCACTTCTTCCTTCTCTAACTCTCCGAAAGGAATCAGGTCAACCTGGGTTTTATCGTTCCAGATAAGAACAAAGGCATTCTCTTTATAAGGAACAAATCCTTCTTCATTAATCAGATATTCTTTAAGTTCGTCAAAGAGATAGCTATCTTTAATCATAATACCAAAGTCAAGGTCGCTGGTTGCCCGTTTTGGGGGTTTCTCATGAACACCCCGCATCCAAACATCTCTGGCTGTTGCACCAACCAGGTAAAAATCTATACCGAATTTTGTGAATCCACGTTCCAGTGCTTCGAAAATTTCTTTGTAGTTTCCTTCACTCCGGATTTTGTTAAAGGGTATTGTCAATATATTGCTCATATATCTTTTGTGCTGTTTCAATACATCTTCGGTTACCCGTAGCCAATAAATCTGCGTATGCAAGCAGCGGTGGAACAACATTTTTAAATGGTTGTTTGTCATTCCAGAATTTCTCATAGGCAATAACATTCCCATCGGGGTCTGGTAATAATTTATATTCCTTTATCAGCTTGGCTTTGTTTTCATTCGTATATAAAGTTAACACTTCTGGCTGAAGATAATTGGTATAAATATTCCCGGCAGCTTCACCACCCCATTGTGCCTTTAATTTTTCAAGATTCAGACTTTTCCATTGGATGAAATCCTTCTCATTAATGAATCTGAATTTACCTATGTGCAATGCGGGTTTAAGTTTTTCATTGTAGGCAGTAATCCACTTTTGTAATAACTCTTTTTTATTGATAAGTTTCAATTCGTTATTATTCTGCCATAAAGCAAAATCTTCCTCAATCAGACCTTCACGTATCAGCTTTATGTTACCGATAGCTATGTTAGCATTGTTAGCAAGTTCACGATAGGTATCGTTTATGTTATTCTCATTTGTCAGAAAAAGGTATATGGCTTTTAATCCCGCTTTGGTAAACGCCCTTCCTTGCTTTTCCGGTTGAATATATTTTTTATTTTTCCCTTCTACCTTTAAAAGGATATTCCTGGTTTCGATATTAATCGTCCCATTGGCTTCTATGAAAGCAATCTCATGCCCTGTAAGCGCATTCTTTATCTTGGGAAACAGATTTTCTGCCATTACCAGGAAGGGTTTATACTTATCTGCCAGTTCAAATATCCGGTTCAGTTGGAACTCCCTGAGTTCTTTCTTTATCTCAACATAGAATAGTTCATTATGACCCTTATAATCAATATCCAAGGTTCCATCAATCTCCGGAATGGCCGGTTGCTCCCATTTCGCATTGATTTTATGTTTCTTAAGTATATCGTTTATAACTGTATATATCAATTTATTTTTCATCTTGTTCAAATTTTGAAAATGCTCACGTAACGTGAACAAGCAAATATAGTGAACATTTTTTTAAAAACAAAAATATTTCAGGAGACAAATCAATCCGGCAGGAAGAAATACCTTATATAAATCAAACCCTCCCCGCTATTAATGTAAAAATGATCCTTAAAAGATACTACGTTTTTTCAGGACAAGCCTGAAAAAAAACCGCTTAGCGGGATGAT
>CAZNFR010000037.1:0-31981 GCA_964572225.1 uncultured Bacteroidaceae bacterium | reverse complement strand
TCTCCGGAACACCCGGGTCTTCATTATATTCAAAGAGGTATTCGGTGCTTTGCACGATTTCGACAAGAACACCGGCTTCATGTCCGTTCACATATACTTTAGCTTTTCTCATGGTCAATATTCCGGTTTTCAGGGATTGGACTTATGAAACGCATGTCAATATTTAACACTTTCAAAATCTTCCTCAAGGTATCGAGTTTTACCGTTTCCTTACCCTTTTCAATCTCAAATACAACCGTTTTTCCTACCCCTGCCATCTCAGCCAATTGCAACTGCGATAGCTTTGCGGCTTTTCGGTGATTTTTTACTAGTATCGCTAATTCCCTGGGATTTGCCATATATTTACTGTTATAGCGGTAAATATAAGTAATTAATTAAGAATTATGAAGCTTTTTACTAAAATATACTGCTAAAGCGGGAAAAAATTCGTTAATCCATGCAAATCCGGTCCGGTTCCACACGAATTACTGCTTTGGCGGGAAAATTCCCTGGCAATGAGAAATTATTGTCCGATATGGATTTGCTTAGCTCGCTCATATACCGTAGTTTTATCTATACTATTCCTTTTATAACATTCAGATTAATAGCCCATTAACAGAAATCAAAACAAAAACGATTGCCTAAAATGAAGAACATCCTGTTTTATCCTATGCTGGCCTGTTTGCTTTCAGTCCGCGTTTTTTCGCAGGATCCTGTAATTCACGAAGAGAAGATCTACAAAAAGGTGATGGGTCAGGAGCTCAGGGTACATATTTTTTATGATGCCGGGGTTGCTCCCTCCGGTAAGAAGTCAGCCATCGCCTATTTCCACGGAGGCGGATGGGCTTATGGAGATCCCTCTGAATTTTTCGGTGCCTGTGAACGATTTGCCCGTAAAGGTTTTGTTACCTTTTCTTTTCAATATCGCCTGTCTATTACCCACGACGGAAACGTACCCCATCCGGATATCACCCCTGTGGAATGCGTGAAAGATGCCCGCTCGGCACTGCGGTGGCTGAAAGAAAATGCCGGTGGGTTCAACCTGGACCCGGAGAGGATCCTTGCCTCGGGACAGTCGGCCGGCGGACAACTGGCGCTTTCGACTGCCATGGCCATTGGTGTGGATGAATCCACCGACAATCTGAATGTGGATCCAACGCCCGCAGCCTTCCTGTTGTATTCCAGCAATGTAAACACCGTGGAAGCCTGGGCCGATATGCTGATGGCCGAGAGACGAGAGGAAATATGGTCCATATCCCCCCAGCATACCCTGAGATCAGGACTCCCCCCGGCCATCGCCTTTCACGGAACCGATGATCCTACGGTCAATTTCTGGATTGTGGATTATTTCAGGGAAAGCACCACCCGGCTGGGAAACCATTTTGAGCTGATCCCGATGAAAGGACGTGAGCATTATCTCGGACCCGAAAATGAAACCTATGCTACCTATTTCGATGAGGATATCATGGAAAGAACGGATGAGTTTTTAAAGGAGTTTGGGTTTATGGAGGATGAACAATAAATTCAAAAAAGCCACTAAAATATAGTTGCATAATTACGTTTCATTAACTAATTTTGTTAGAACAAAAATGACCCAATGACAAGAAAGGAAAAGCTTGTTAAAAAGTTTTTGTCAAGGCCAACAGATTTTACCTATAATGATTTAATCAGATTGCTGAGAACTATGGGGTATGAAGAAATTCAGGGTTCAGGTTCAAGAGTGGTTTTTTTTAACGAGGATTTAAAGCATAATATAAAAATTCATAAACCTCATCCGGACAATGTTCTAAAAAGATACCAGATTGATCTGATCATTCAGGAACTGAAAACAAAGAATATATTATAATGGATACGTTACAATATAAGGGATTTATTGGCTCTGTGCATTTTGCCGCCGAAGACAGAGTGTTCTATGGAAAGGTGGAAGGGGTAAATGACCTTATAAGCTTTGAAGGCTCAACCGTTGATGACCTGGAGCAAGGATTCAGGTACATGGTGGATGAGCATATTAAAGATTGTAAAAGGAATAACAAGCCGATAGATAAATCCTATAAAGGTAATTTGAATATCCGGTTGACACCCGAATTGCATAAAAAGGCTTCACATAAGGCTTTGCTAAAGGGAATTTCATTGAATCAGTATATTAACGAAGCAATCAAAAAAGAAATTTCCTCCTCAGATCCAGAATAATTACCGGAGAAACCCCACATGGATCCACTTTCACCAAGGATAAAATGTCTCTGGATTTTCCCATCTCCCCTTGGGTACCCTTTTCTGAGATTATATCACAAAAAAAGAGATTTGAGTGTAAAAGATTAGGAGTTTATCAGGCTCAGATTTCTTATCAATTTACTATCTTTCCCTTCTTAACCGTTATCAATTAAACTAACTACCATGAGGAAACTGATTCTGATTTTACTTTCGTTTTACATCCTTCCCCTTCAGGCAACAAAACTGGATACCGTTAAAGTAGTGGATAAAGATTACCTGATGATATTTTTCAAGGATGGCATCGTTGAGTTTGTGGACGATGGAGGCAATGATTCCCATGAAGAAAACAATTTTGTTACGCGCTACGGGGATGAACTCGATGCACAGGTTGCGGCCGTGGCCGAAAACTGGTTGATCAAATCACCGGACGATCCCGATTTTGGAACCTCAGGGGTGCATCCGGTTCAATCATTCCGTAAATCAAAGCTGAATGGTCTGGCCCAGTTTAACTGGAATGTTTCCAGCGACGATTGGAACTATGATTATACCCTCGATCATTCCATCTTTCTCGAACTGCCCGCTTCCCTTAAAGAAGGCAAAACCTACACGGTCGAGATCGATCCGGCAACCAACACCGATCGAACCTCCTACACCTTTACCTACAGCATATTCACATCACCCACAGAAACCATTCACCTGAACATCGTAGGTTTCTCGACCGACAACAGCATCAAAGCAGCCGATTTGTATATGTGGATGGGCGATGGGGGAGCCCGTGATTATTCCGATTTCGAAGGCAATGAAGTGTATATCTATGATGTTAACACTGAGAAATCCTATCTCGTCGGAAATGTGGAGTTCCACGCTTCCAAAGCCCCCGAAGCCGGGAGTCACCTCTTGATCGCATCGGATGTGTGGACGGCCGATTTCTCCGTTTTCAATGCACCCGGCACCTACCGTCTTGCTATTGAAGGGGTGGGATGCAGCGAAGCCTTCGAGATTGCCGGCGATATTTATTCAGTACCCTACGCCGTATCCACCCTGGGATATTTCTACATGAGGATAGGTCAGCAAAATCCCGAGATGGCTCCGCCCCCCAGGACCCCTTATTACATTCCGGGTGTGGATCCCCCGGGCTTTAAGGTGATCGTGACCGATTTCTCTCCCTATCATCCCGACTGGAACAGTTTCAGCGGGGATAAATGGGATCAGCCGGGTACCTTCGATGATTACATCAAACCCGGGAGTCCGGAAAACCCCAATGCCTATGGCGGATGGTCGGATGCGGCCGACTGGGACCGGCATCTGGTGCATGTGGTTAATATCTATGATATATTGCTGCCCTATATCCTCAGCAACGGAAAGCTCAACGAAGATACCCTCCGCATGGCCGAAAGCGGCAACGGGATCCCGGACGTGCTCGACGAAGCCCGGCAGGAGGTTGATTTCTGGTTGCGGCTGAGGTATGGCAAAGGCTACAGTCATGGGATCACCATCCCCGGCAACAATATCATGTACCAGGCCGACAATACCCCCATGGCAGCCTGGGCCAATGCTGCCAACAATGCCATGATGGCGGAGGCTTTCCGCATTGCCGGAGAGACGGAACTGATGGAGAGGTACCGTGATTCGGCCATCATTGCGTATAACTACGCTTCGGCACTGACTGATCAACAGCTGGATGTCAATTTCACCCGCGGTTTCCGCGGAAAGGACCTGAAAATGATGGCGGCAGCCTTTCTCTATAACATAACCGGCAACACCGACTGGGAGGATATCATGGCGGGTGAATCGGCCGTGACCGGTCCGACCTCCAACTTTATAGAGGATAACAATTTGAATCAGCTTTACGCCAATGCAGCCTACCTTACCACCCCTCAAACGGTGAACTACCCAGAGCTAAGGGACAACATGGCGGCTGCGGCCGTTTATCAGGCCAAAGTGATGGAGGCGAATCAGACCCTTACCCGTCCTTCCCGGCGGGCGGCAGATCCCGATTATGCTCATTTCCATACCGAGCAGCAGGTGCAGCGAACCATCCTGGGTCACTTTGCGGCAACCGATCCTGCCGATAAGGCCTTTTTGCTGGATGCACTTATTTTGGAGGCCGACTGGAGTCTGGGTAGAAATTCCTCCAACCTGATACAGATGACCACCCAGACCACGCCCCTGGCTGACAAAAGAAGTATTACCCATACCTATTCATCCGGTTACGACGACGGATATCCGGGTACCCATCCCGGACATACTCCCTATATGAACCTGGGGAGCTGGGGCGGACACCGGGTGATGAGCAATCCCATCTGGCTGGCCGAGCAGGGATACCCCGACGTGAGCGAATGGCCCCGTTCGGAGACCTGGTATGATGTGCGCTATATTTATGCCCATTCGGAGTTCACCCCCGTACAGACCATGAGGGGCAAGCAGGCGCTCTATTCCTACCTGCATGCCCTGGGTGATGCACAGTCAGCAGAGGTTCCTGTGACCGCGGTGGATCTGAACGATACCACTCTTAGCCTGGAAGGTTCGGAAGAACTCCGGGTCGAATATACAGTATCACCGCCCAATGCCACCAACGATTTTGTAACCTGGGAGTCGTCGGACGAAGACATCGTGAAGGTGGATTTTAACGGGGTTATCTCCGGTGTTTCGGAGGGAACGGCCGTCATCACGGTAACGACCATGGACGGTGGATTTTTTGATCAAATGGAAGTGACCGTAATCACAGTCGCGGTGGAAGGGGTAACGATGGTCCCTTCAGCCTTGAATATTCTGGAGGGGGACAGCGAGACCCTGGTTGCTGAGATAACGCCCGCGAATGCCCTGAATAAGAAAGTAAGCTGGAAGAGTAATGCTGAAGGGACCGCGGTGGTGGATTCAACGGGTCTGGTGACCGGGATTTCCCCGGGTGAGGCGGTGATTACCGTAACCACCGACGACGGAGATTTTACGGCTACCTGTGATGTGACGGTAGAGGCTCTGCCGGACCAGCTTGCCGTTTACCGCGATAATGAGCAGAATTACGATAATCTGTGGGAGGATAATGCGGTGAGGACCGAGCTTGAGAGCGGAGGCTATGAAGGACAGAAGCATATGCAGTTCGATTATGCCATGGTAAACTGGTGGTCGGGAATGGGGTTTGGATATGATACCCCTCTGGATATATCCCGTTTCAAATATCTGGTGCTTGCCGTGAAAGGTCCACAATCGCCCGCAAACGCATATATCCGCCTGGATGATGCCAGCGAAGCCTCCACCAATGCTTACCATCTTGCCCGGTCGGAAACCTACCAGCACTACAAAATTGACCTGGACGAGATCACTGCCTCATCGCCCATTGATCTATCTTCACTTTCCCTTATACTGGTTGGGATGGCAGGGGCTCCCGATGCGAGTGGGACTTTTTTCATTGATGATATTTATTTTACGGCCAGCACCGAGGATGTAGCCGTTACCGGGATAGAGTTAGTGCCGGAGGCGCTTACCCTGGATCAGACACTGACGGGTCAGCTTGGTTCTGTGGTTTCCCCTTCGTCGGCTACCGACAAATCCAGAAGCTGGACTTCTCTGGATCCTTCCATTGCGGTGGTGGATGCTTCGGGAAGGGTGGAAGGAATGGCTGAGGGAGAAGCCAGAATGGTTGTAACTACAACCAGTGGTGGATTTAAGGATACGGCCCTGGTCACGGTACCCCAGATCCTGGTGACAGGGGTGAGGCTTAACCGGAGTACCGGGAGCCTGAAGATCAACAAGACCCTTCAGCTACAGGCCACCGTTGAACCGACAAAAGCTACCAACAAAGAGGTGAACTGGAGCAGCGGGGATCCCGGGATTGCCGATGTAGACGGAAACGGTCTGGTTACCGGCATAGAGGAAGGAGTAACCACCATTACCGCTACCACGGTGGAAGGCGGGTTTGAGGCCAGTGCTGAGATTACTGTGCTTGGGAACGTCGGACTGGAGGATCAGAAGAGCGATGGAATCCTGATCTATCCCAATCCGGTGAGTACTGAGAACAATGCCTTCAGGATCGAAGGGATGGAACCCGGAACCTGCAGACTTATGCTTACCGATAAACTTGGACGTATCGTGTACGAAAATCAAATCCAGACTGTAAACGGCGGCGTGGAGATCACTCCCTCAGGTCTTATGGAAGGATTGTATATTTTGGAGATCCGGAACAACGACAAACTATATCGTAAGAAGCTACTTATACAGGAATAGATTCCTATTGCACTGGGTTAAAAACATTATTTTGTTATTTTTGGGAAAGAATCTTTTCTGGATTCCTTAATACCCACGTTTAGAAACGATGGAATAAAAATATCAAAATAATAAACCAATAGATATGCAAACCAACAGAAGAACATTTATTAAACAAACAGGGGCTACTGTTGCCGGACTTTTGGCGGGGGGAATGAGCCTTTCAGCAAAGAGTTACAAACGCGTTATGGGCGCCAACGACCGCATCCATGTTGCCATTATCGGATTGGGTAGAAGGTTGGGAGCTTTTCCTGAAGCCATCAGCAAACCGGGCAATAACGTCGAGCTGTCCTACCTTTGCGATGTAATGCCATCACAGCGGGAAAAAGCGGCTGCTTTGTTCAGCGATAAGATCGATTACAAACCTGCCCTTGAGAATGATCTCAGGAAGGTTTTCGACGACAAAAAAGTGGACGCTGTTATCAATGCCACTCCGGATCATTGGCATGCACCGGGTTCCATAATGGCGATCAAGGCAGGTAAGCATGTTTACGTGGAAAAGCCCTGCAGTCATAATATGTTCGAGAATGAGCTTCTCGTTGAGGCACAAAAGAAATACAACAAGGTGGTGCAGATGGGTAATCAGCAGCGTTCCAGCCAGCATACCATTGAGGTGATCGATGCCATTCACAACGGAGAGATCGGGGTTCCTTACAAAGCCATCGCATTTTATACCAATACCCGTGGAAGGGTGCCGGTGCAGAAACCGGCTGCGGTTCCGGGCGGACTGGATTGGGAATTGTTCCAGGGTCCGGCCCCCAGGCGGGATTATACCGAAGAGACCTGGGATTATAACTGGCATTGGTATGGCTGGGATTACGGTACGGCCGAGTCGGGCAACAACGGAACACATGAGATGGACATTGCGCGCTGGGCCCTTCAGGTGAACTTCCCGAACAGGGTGGATGTGGATGCCGCAAAAGGTCAGTTCCTGGACGACGGATGGGAGATGTACGACACCATGGAGGCTACCTTCAAATTTGAAGGAAACAAATCCATCAAATGGTCAGGAATTAGCAGGAACGGTTACGACACCTACCGTGGTGGCCGGGGTACCATCATTTACGGAAGCGAAGGAAGTGTGTTTGTGGACCGCGGCAGATACATGATTTACGATCGCAAGGGAGAGCTGATCAAAGATAACGAGTCTGCCAGTCAGGAAGCCGGAACGGCACTTGGCGGGGGAGGAGACACCTCCACCCTTCATGTGGAAAATTTCTTCAACACCATAAGGGGCAAGGAAAGCCTGAAAGCACCCATTGCCGATGCGGCGATAAGTATGACCATGGTGCATTACAGCAATGTTGCCTACCGGATAAACAGCGGATTTGATATTGATCCCAAAAACGGAAAGATGCTCAGCAAGGATGCCATGAAACTCTGGGGTCGTGAGTACGAACCCGGATGGGAACCCAAAGTCTAACAGGTCTTTTTCAAATGATTGTCTTTTTTGCAGGGAACGAGCCCACGAGTTTTATGGAGATAAAAGAGGAGGAGCCTGCTTTTGTCTACCCCAATATCTTTCTTGGTTTCCGTTTTTAACTGATTCCGTTTTTTTGGGGTTGATATTTATGGAAGCCTATGAACCGGTTAATATGGATGGTTATTGTTGAACTACCACTTTCCGGATGCTGACTCCTCGTCGGGTTTCCAGCTGAAGAAAATAAGCTCCGGGTGCGAGGGACCCGGGCTTCCACTTCCATTCGTGGTTGCCCTGGTTCAAATTCGTCATGCTTATGGCATCTACTCTCTGGCCATTCATGTTATAGATATGTAAGCTCGCTTCACCAGGTTCTTTCAGACTAAAGAGAATTCTTGCTTCTTCCTTAATGGGATTAGGGCTGACCCTCTTTATTCCGAATCCTTCAAGCGCTTCCGCCGAATTCACCCATGTCCCTGTACTTTTTCCGGTGAGCAGATTAAGGCTCCAGCCTTCCAGAAATCCGGTGGTAGATTTGCGTGCGGCCGATCCGAAATCGGTGATCGACAGGGTCCATTCCCCGGCAGGTTTATGCATCCGGAATACGGATAGTCTCTCCTCCGGCTTATACCAGTCAGAATAAGGAGCAAAATCCCAGTCAAGCAGCCTGTACTGGCTGTCACCAAAACCCGTCCGGATAAAAGCTTCCCCCGAGTGAACAGGTCGGTCGGCCAGGATTACGGTTGCTCCTCCATGAGAAAGCCTTACCTCAAGATCACCTACCGAAGGATGAATCAGAGAGTCTATCAGTACATTAACTCCGTAGATAGAATCAGCTTCTGTAGTATAATGGATGATATCCTCTGCCGGACTGCCCGGGGTGATAGGAATGCCCAGTCCCCAACTGGGAATCTCAAAGTATTCACTCCCATCGCCGTGATCCAGCTTCGTTAAATACACCCTGGGATCCTGCAATCCGGTATACGATCCGCGCCCGGCCACAAGGTATCCGAAATCATCGGTACGGATGGCATCTCGTATCCCGGCATTTTCAAACTGACTTCCGTAAGAATGTGAACCCAGAGATTCTCCGTTTTCAGCATTGATCTTTAAAAGGATCATCTGGGTATGCATGCTCTGGTCGTAGGCAGTGCCAGCCACCAGCAGGTTGCCTTCCCCTGTCATCATTATTTTATTGGCGTAACAGCGATTACTGACACCGTAGGTTTTTTCCCATACAATATCACCCTCCAGGGTGACTTTAACCACATATATCTGGTCTTTGCGGTATTTCGATATGGGATCTTCAACGTTAGCTGATCCTGTAATAAAGAGGTGGTTATCTGCGAGTATGGCATCCGCAAATTCATCGGATTTATCAAAACCGTAATAGCGGGTCCAGATCAGGTTTCGGTGTTCGTCCAGCTTCTGGATAAAGAGATCAAACAGGGAATTGTTATCCTTTAATGCCGTTCCTCCCATGTAGTATCCGTCCCGACAGGGTCGAATCCAGGAGGCATATCCGCTTTCGCCTACAGGGACCACTATGTACCGGGCGTAGTCCACAGGTACAAAATCCCCATCCTCGTTTTGGACCAGCCGGGTAAGCAGGGTTTTTTCGGTTCCTTCTCCATCTTCCCTGAAAGAACAAGCAATCATATACCCCCCATTTATGGCAGGTTGTATACACCTCCCAATGATATGATGTTCGGTATTATTGAAATAGAGGGAATCAAAAAGGACATTGCCATTTCCCCATATCTGCATAAGTAGGAGTCCCGGTGGAGTTTCCCATCCATAGGGTGTTTTGTCCCTGTAACCAACAACAAGATAGGAGATAACCGGCATGGGAGTGATAATCATATCATTGGCTTCCTGATCCCAGGGAAATTCCCCTGAGGTACCAGTAAATGTCTGATTCATACTGATTTCCTTTCCTTCCTCATCCACACGTATTACCATAACCTCACCGTAACCCCCAAATTGGGAATCCATATTACGTCGGCCTGTTATCACAAAACCTCCCAAAGGAGATTGCTTTATATCGTTTGCAGTATAATTACCTGTTTGGTAAACGCCAGGGAATGATTCTTCCCAAATCACGGAGGGTGGAAACTGGGAATGGCTATGGAAAGATATGCAAAGGAAAAGCAACCCCCAATGTGAAATCATGAATATGTTTTTCATTTTGAAAGGATGTTTTATGATGAGGAAATCGGAGAACGTACAATCCTGCCCGCAGGCAGAATGAAAGAGAGAATTACTAAAGGCTAATTTACGAGTTGAGAATGGTGGAATCAAGATTTATTTTGAGTTTGGATATGCAAGTAAATTATTAATGTTATATATATAACAATTAAAAAATAATTACTATATTTGTTGTGAAAATAATAACAATAATAAATAAAGTCATGAGTGATTTAAAATTTTCGATTAAGGCAAAAAGCGAAAGCGCAGCTAAAACGCGGGTTAGAGCCCGTAACTTTGAAATTGTGGTGGATGAGCCTGAAGCTCTTGGGGGAACGGATGTAGCTCCCAACCCTGTAGAATATGTCCTGGCGGCATTTGCCGGTTGTCTGAATGTGATGGGGCATCTGATTGCAAAGGAGATGGGAATTGAATTAAGGAATCTCAATATTGAAATGGAGGGAAACCTGAATCCTGCCAGATTATTTGGAAAGAGTGATGAAGAAAGGGCAGGGTATAAAAATATTCTTATCAGGATGATTCCCGACACCGAAGCTGATGATCTCACCCTTGAAAAGTGGATGCATGAAGTTGAGTCCCGCTGTCCCGTAAGTGATAATCTACAGAATATAACTCCGGTGAGTCTCGAACTGGTTACCTGTTCAATGGCTTAGGATAGGGTCCTTCCTATTATGATGTTTCAAGGGCTGTCTCAGAATGAGGCGGCCTTTTTTTTAGGATAGCCTGAACCGCAGTCCCAGTCGGGTGTTAACCATGAACATTACATAATTCCGGTTGGGGATCAGGCTGGTGATATCAACATCAAAAAACCATCCGGTCCCGGGAGTGTTGTTACGGAATTTTCCTATTCCCAGACTGAGAGTAGGGGCGTAATAGTATCGGCCGGATACGGATGTTCCGGATGATTCCTCGCTACCGGCATCTCCTTCACTTTCGGGGAGAAAAGTGCGGAACAGTCCAAGCGGACTCCCCCCGAGGTGGAGATTGAGTTTGCCCTCCTGAAACTTTCGATGATTGAATCCTGAATGGATGAGGAGTCCGGTATGACTTCCCGGATCCACAAAAAATCCGATATCCAGATTGATGTGCTTCTGGCGGGTATAATCGCCTCCATTCCGACTCTTCCCATACTCCACCCCATGCGTGAAATCGAGTCCGGCATTAAATCCGGGATTCCAGATATTGTTTCCATAATAACTCAGGTTCAGGGTTAGTTTCGGAACCCCGTCCTGGGCCCCCACACCCGAAAAAACAAACGAAATAACTATTGCAAACAAAAATTTCCGGATCAGGTTCAGGAACCTTGGGGCCGAAGCAGGATGTAGTATCAACATGGTGCACAAAAATTATCCAGGATCGTTGCTAAGTTAAGAAGAAGTAAATATAAAGAAAAGAAGGTTTAAAAATCCGGAATAACAAAAAAATTCAACGTTCCAATGAAATACACCCTATCTCCGCAGGGTATAAAAGGGTTCGTGGAGGAGGAGAATAGTCCACTTTCCCGTCCCGGTCCTGCTCCGTATTTTTCAGGCTAAAGATCTTTCGGCCTCAGACTGGAAAAAAATAGAAACAGCAAGCAGATTTGAATAATAAGTCTTAACTTGATACAATTATAAATCGTTAGCAATCAATTCATCACCATCCATGAAATACCTGCCTCACGTTTCAGCATTGGTTTTTTTGATCCTTGCACTATCCTGTGAAAAGGAAGATGAAATTTCCCCAGACAACCCTGATCTCATTGCCAAAAGAGACAGCATCTACCGGCAATACCAAAACCTTGGTTCCGGATATGATGTATTTGATAATTACGCCGATGTGGTGAAGGTTAGAGGCCAGATTTTTGATCTGTTTCGGTTGCATGAGGATAATTACCTGGAAAAGAAAACTATAGAAAAAGGAACTTTTCATACCGTGGAAGGAAAAACGGTGAGTGAATATCTTCAGAATTTTTCCAGCAAAACCAATGTTTCCGGATCCTACGGTTTTTTCTCGGGCTCACTTTCGGTAAACTATGAAACTTCTCAATATTCCAGTCATACCAATTCCTTTGCAACGGTACAAAGTTTGATAAATAAATACCTGCTGCAGGTTAAGAAGGAATATAATGCAGAGAATCTGATTCCTTATACCACAGAGAAATTTCAGAAAGATATGCGCAACCCGGATCTTACCAGCGATGATATTTTTGAAATGTACGGGACTCACTGCATGAGGAGCATTATTACCGGGGGGAGGCTGGATTTCAATGTGACCGCCAAGGAGAGTTATGTCTCAGACTCCAAAACCATAGGGGTCCATGCAAGGGCTGCGTTTAAATCCCTCTTTACGAAGGTAAGCATTGAGAACGAGACTGTAAGCGAGACAGAACAAAACGAATTTGAAAGTCATATGGAACGAAATCTTGAGGTGTACGGAGGTTCCAGCGAATATGGACAAAGCATCATCAACGAAGGAGATTATGAGGAATGGATTGCCAGTATTTCCGGAAATCATGTTTTTTGCGAATACGGCGATGATCCTTTCATTCCGGTTTGGGAATTATGTGAAGAGGAAGCCAGAAAATCAGAGTTGGAAGTCGCCTTTGAAAATTGGGCAATCCGGAGACAGTACGATAGCAGGGTAGAAACGATCATTCTTGAATATGAATTTGCCGACACCCTGTTTAAAAGGGTCTATGGGGATGCAAATCCCGCCACCAGTGCCGGTAATCCCGTGAACGTGGAAGCCGAACTGAATTTGCTGCTCAACGAGGAAGGAAATATTGACCTTACGATCTATTTCCGGTTGCGAGAACAATATGGCGATCATACCGAATATTCGGATGTCCATACCATAAACAATATCTACGAAGGCAGTGTTTATGAGATCGTTGGAATTGAAGGGGATACCCGTTGTTTTGTAGGCGAAACCCTTTGGGAACCGATCAATGGCTGGACCGATTTTAAGGGAGGCTGTTCCTTTGTTCAGGACTATCAATTCCTGCTGAAAGGGCTCAATTGCGACAACAACACCGGGGTGAGAGGCAAACTAAGGTTTCGGGCTTACGTAACCGAAAAGCCGTCCTGATGCGATCGACCTGCAATACGCCTGAACCCGCTGGCAATCGAAAAAAATACCTTATGAAAGCAAAGAAAATATTCATCCTTTTTGGGGTTGTCCTTCTTTTATCCTCCTGTGCCATACCAAAATACACACATGTATATACCTCATCCAAATACCTGGATTTGCGATATGGGAGCTGGCTGGTCAATTATGCATCGGGTAATACCCCCGAATACCTGAAGAAAAACATCGAGGACAAGGTTATACAGAAGTTTCATGAAATGGGGGTCGATTCCATTGTTAGTCTGAGGGATATTGTTCTGGATTATATTTCGCCGGCCCTGATCACCAGTAATCTGACTCCGGAAACCTTACAACTGTTTCGTAATACCACCGGTTTTTCCTATATCTTGTCGATAGAAACTTTTAAGGTTAAGGATGAACTCTCCGGTTTAGTGCTATCTGCCCCGGAAGAAGAAAGCCATAGCATATCGGAGGTTATCCTTAAAGTGTATGATCTAAAAGAGGCGCAATGGATCTATCACCACAGGGTTATGGGTAAAGTGACCATGGATGAAGATTACACCGATTATACCTTTGCAAAATCGGCAAACGGATTGGTTTACGGGGCAGTGAAACAGGCATTGAAAAAGATTCAAAAATATGCGTTAGTAAAGGAATGATCATTCCTTACTCCCAGCTCGAAACCACCAACAGGGAACGCTTTCGTATCCTGAAAAATGCAATTTACGACAAGCCCGCCTATTTTTTTTGCCTTTTCTTGACCAAATAAGGTATTATTTCCATTAATTGTCTTACTTTTCAAAGATGATAAGTTGCGTCTCAAAATCATTTGCCGGAATATTCATTGGTTGTTGACCCAGAATGTTATTCCTCACTTTTCGCAAACTTTTTCTGGGTACATGGCTCATAAATCATAAAATCTAACGCATGTTCAAAAAAAATCAGAATAATTATGTTTCACCTAATCTTGATAAAATGCAGGAAGTGGTGATTGACTTCAGGACAAAAATCTACATAGCCCTTGATGCCGATCCGGATGAGGCAAGGAAACGGTATCTGTCAAAACATGTCAAAAGAGCATCGTAAAACCGGGTACAAACCTTTCCATGGAGAAACGTTTGCCAGACCGGCCGGTAATGAGCCATTCGGTTTCTTGTTTTACCGGGTTGGGAGGAAGATACGCATCTCCTCTCCCCAAACCCGGTAAGCATTTCCGGTAAGGTGGGTTCCATCGGAGGAATACTCCGGTTTGAGTCCGACCGGTCCCGATAATTTCGCATTAATATCCATGAATTGCACCGAACGTTCCCGGCAGAAAGCTCTGAGAAACCGGTTGAGGCTATCCACCCGCTCCCGGCTGTACGGATTGTTTTCCTGGTAAAGAGTAGACATCACCACGGGCCTGATCTCTCGCTGAAGCAGCCGGTCGATCATCTCCCCGTAATTCTTCCTGGTCCTCTCCATGGGAATACCCGTCAGAATGTCGTTGATCCCCACTGCAATAAAACAGAAATCAGGTTCAAAGGAGATCACCTCTTTTTCAAGCAGACCCTTCAGATGAGAAGTGGTAAACCCGTCGAAAGCACTCACCTTTATATCGTTACGTCCAAGTATACTTCCCCACTTCCCCTTTTTGATAAGGGAATCTCCAAACATCACAATCCCGGCTTTGCCTTTTCGCTCCAGAATTTTTTGGAGGATCTCATCTTTGAATTGCCAGGAAAGGAGCAGAAGTAGGCTGAAAAGGACCCCGTTTAGTAGAAGGGAGGCTGAAAGGACTTTTTTTCTCATGTAAATCCGGTTTTTTTTTAGAAGGCAATTCGGTTTCCGTTACCTGAATTAAACCTGATAACGGCGGAAAAGTTTGATAACAAAAAAGCGAGGAGGGATATCCTTCCTCAAATGCACCTCGAAAATAATGCAGCGAATGAAATGCTTAGGATTCCAGGTTGCGCTTCTACCGGAATAACCATCAGATTAAGTACACCAGTAAGCAAAAAGAGTTCGGATGAACCTTTCTGTTGCCCGCTCAAAGGATAAATATGAGCCAAAAGCACCTAAGATACCTTGTGCCTTCGGCCAGATAAATCTACGGGATCTCTTCCCTGTTCGAGATAAGGGTAACAATGGAAGGATCGGGTTCCAGATTCACCCCCGTAAGTCCTTTTTGGGTATAGGGTATGGCATTGATCACATAACGCATTGCTTCCTTCCGGGCCCGGTCTTTATCGTTCCCCTTAATGTTGATCCATGGTGAGGTGGGTGTGGCAGTATGCTTAAACATTTCCAGTTTGTAGTGGGTGTAATCATCCCATTTAAGCTGGGCCTGCATGTCGATGGTGCTTAATTTCCATTGAATAAGAGGGTTTACCTTTCTTTCTTCCAGCCTTCGTCTTTGCTCATTGGGCTTGATGGAAAACCAAAATTTCACAATTTTGATTCCGTCTTCGATCAGCATATTCTCCAATTGTACTACCTGTCGGAGGAAAAGACGGTATTGCTCCTCACTGCAAAAGCCCATCACAGGTTCAACCACGGCCCGGTTATACCAGCTGCGGTCAAAAAATACGATCTCGCCGGGATCGGGAAAGTGTTTCAGGTATCGCTGAAAATACCACTGTCCCGCTTCGACCTCGGTGGGTTTGGAAAGCGCCACCACCCGGTAATGCCTGGGATTGATAAAACGGATAAAGCGCATTATGGCGCCCCCTTTTCCTGCACTGTCCCTCCCCTCAAAAATGATAAGCATTCTCTGCCGGTTCTCCTGCATCCAGTATTGCAACCTGACCAGTTCGGTTTGAAGATTCAGGTATTCGGGGTCCTGTTCGATGGCATGTAAGTGCATAGCAAGGGTATTATATTCATGTATTCTTCTGCTAAATAAATGTTTTTGAATTTCTTTTGAAAATTAAAAATCATTTCCCGGGGTTCAGGGAGATTTTTCTACAGTTTTCTTTCCCGGATAATCCGGCCGTCGTCGGTGATGGTAAGCTGAAATCTTTCGATAGCCGAGTTACGGGTTATGAGTTCATACTCGATCAGGTTGCCTTTGTTTTTAAGAACGGAATTCATGATCTCTCCCTTTGCAGCAATGATATCCCTGATGTGAAGGGGAAGGCGGTTAGAGGGGAGATTCTGCCGGTATTCCAGAAGCAATCCCTGCGGATTGAAAAGGGCTATATGTTCCAGATCATTCCGGTAAAAAATCACTTCAAAATCGTCATTTTTATCATGCCACTCAGGACTCATGGCCTCGGGAAAGCATTCGGTGAATGACTGGTTGCAGATTTCAGGAGGCTGTATACCCCCGCTTTCAAATATTCGTTTTATAAATTCCATCTTTTTTCTATATGACGCAGATATCTGTGAAGGTAAGGTTATTTTTTGGTTAGATATTTTTGGGTATAAAGGTACCTGACTCTTGTGCGGGCCCTTTTCAGCCTCATTTTGGCCGCATCTTCACTGATCCTCAGAGCCGAACTTATTTGCTTCATGGAGAGGTCCTCCCGGTATTTCATAAAAAGCAAAGCCTTTTCTTCAGGATGGATCAATTCGAATATTTCCATGAGTTTATCAAAATCAATCTCTTCCGGTAAATCCTCAATTTCATCGATAATTTCCGGTATGCTGTTTTCCCTGTCCCAGTCGGGATAATGGAGCTTCTTCTTTTCTCTTAGATAGTCTATACAATGGTTATAAGTAATGGAATAGAGCCAGGATGAAAATGAAGATAATTGTTTAAAGCCGGGAAGTTTCTCGTATACCTTGGAAAAGATGTCCTCGGTCAGCTCTTCCGAAGTTTCTCTGTTTTTCACCAGACTGTAGGTCTTGTTGAGCACTTTAGAATAATAACGTTTATAGAGAATCTGAAATGCCGGATAAGAATGTCCGGTTTTTATCTTCTCTATCAGTTCATGATCACCCAGTTCCCTGAGACCGTCCTCTCTCATTTTTAAAGGAAATATACCTGCAAAGATATGCGATTCTGATAATTCTTTCAATCTGACAATTAGCTTTTAAGACCTATTTGTGAATACCATGTAAATAGAGATTGGGAGGGTTAGTTCCAACGGATATCTTCCTTAAGAACTCTGGCAGGATGGCCTCCGATAAGGCAGTTTTCCTTTTCGAAGCGTCCTTTCACAACCGAATCGGAAGCGATCACGCAGCCATCGGGGATATGACTGCCTTTAAAGATCTTCACCCCGCATCCTATCCATACCCTGTTGCCAATATGAATTCCATTTTCAGTTTCTTTTCTTCCGGGATAGTGAATGGAATGAAAATCCTCGTCCAGAAACTGGCAGTCCCACGAAATAGCACAATCATCCCCAATGCTAAGCTTATGCATAATAATGAAGTGGCTGTTGTTGTTCACATAGCCACCTTTTCCGATAGTAAGCGTGGCATTTTCTCCCACATCAAACCGGCAACCTCTGCCTATGCTGTATTTACCCATGATTATAAGTTTTCCCCGGATATTGAGAAGGGTATTATCCTTTTTATGCATGAATCCGGTGTAATGGGTTCCGATTTCCACCTTTTCCGTTGCCAGTATGTTGTTTATTCCTTTGATCACGGTGCCCTGATGAACCAGGAATGTCTTCGAATAAACCACACGGTACCAGCCCAGCCTGAAAAGCAGGGGCAGGAATCGGGTTTCGGATTTTTTGCAATTATGATAGAGGGAAATCAGCGAGTTCAAGGTTCTTTGATATCCCGGAACGGACTTTCTGTAGATTGCCAGTCTATTTCCGTTCAGTGAAAGATTTAGTTCGCCTGACATGCTGGTAATGTTAATCGTTTTAACCCTGGAAATTTATGTTTCTCTGACGATGATTTATGAAATGGGTGTTGATCCCATTAAGTTGGAAATAAGGGACTTAACTGCAGGATCTATGTTGGTAAACTGAAGGCTGCACTTTTTGGTTTTGGCTTTGTTCACAAGGCTTGAAAGCATGGTTATGGCCCCGGGCTTTATGACTCTGAGTCCGCCAATGTCTATTAGTACTTCCCCACCCGGTTTAAGGATGTCACTGATTTCCTTTTTCAGCAGGTAGGTGTTGTTTCTGTCGAATGTACCTGTGGGGCTGTCGAGGCTTACCTTGTATTTCTTCTCCCCGTTCTTAGTAATCCTGATCATGCAAAATGGTTTTATACCATTTAGACGGGAAAGTGGAAAAGGGTAACGAAGAGGAGGGAAGCAGATTGTTTATTCCTCAGTTTGCGCTGTAGCCGGAGACTGATTCAGACCGGCAGGTTTGAGAAAGTCGTCAAAATATACGAGTTCGCTGTTTTCATTGAATAATTTGACATAATCCACAGCGCCGGTGCCCAAAAAACTGATGGAAATGCCCATCACCTCATCGAGAGGATCGTTATAGCGGACGGAATAAATCTGCACATCGTCGAGATAAACTCCAACCCTTCTTTTACCGGTAACAATTTTCAATACTCTCCAATAGCTGATATCCTGGATAAAGGTATTCAGATTGTTAAAATCTCCAGCCAGATATACATCTCCGAATTCCGCTTTAAGCATTTTTTCATCACAACCCGGAGTCACAAAATTGAATGCCAGTCGACCATGAGTATTGATCACTTCGATCCGGGAATCGTAGCACCCCTGTCCGCCCAGATCCGCATTATTCATAAACCGGGTTTCCAGAGTCATCTCATCGCCTGTTAGGCCAAAATCACGGATATTACGGAAATCAACCCTTACCATACTGTCGGTATTTACTGAAAGCCCTTCCAGCTCCTCTTTGGAAAAATGCATCAGATCGTCCTTGTTATATTCATCCAGGTTTTTAACAAGACGATCATTGATCACAGCCTCCCATCCTTCGGTAGTTACGTGAACACCCACACAAGCCAGTCTTTCACCTTTGGCTATAATCTTTACCGCATAATAATCGGGGTACTCAAAAGTATTGGTATAGTAGTGCATATTTTTCTTTACCGGGATGATCTCACCTTCATCATAATAATTATTATCGATGTAGATGTTGCTCGACTTGATTTTGGTTACATCGTAGAAGAAGGATGCGGTGTGAGGTGCAGATCCGGTCATATCGTTTGACTGAAAGACAACCTTGGTTTTATCAAGTCCGATCTCAATGGAAGGAAAAAAGAAAACAAAGAAGGAAGATAATCCGACAACCGTCAGAAAAAGCAAGAGCCAAAAGTACTGAATTACAAAAGCATTGACTTTGGATGGTCTCTTGTGGGTTATGTCTGAGAATTTATTTTTTGATTTTAACAAATCTTCCCAGTTCTGGTATCCCAGGTATTTGGCAAGCGCATTTTTGGTAGCCGGTTGGGGACTGTATTTTAATCTTTTATTGGCAAGTCGTCGGAGGGTCCGGCTGCTTATGGCGATTCCTGTTTCTTTCTGAATATCCAGGCTGAGGACATCAAAATTGTAGTTGGTCCATTCCGAATAATCTCCCCATCCGTACTTCTGGGCAATCTGCCGCAGACAATCGTCGATATGGTCAAGATTTTTTTTCATTCGTTTTAGTCAGCCGTTTTAGTCGGATAAATCGAGAATAATATAATACAAATAATGGTAATATCCTCTTTTGACATGCTTTGTCATGTTTTTGTCAACCCTTTGTCCACGGTGTGTCAATAGTCAATCTGGCTTAAAGTTATAATATTGATTTCGATTATCAACTAAACAAAACTATTTCATGCTAAAAATCATAACAACTATTATTGTCTGGGTCCTATGTGCCACTGCTGTTTTTAGTCAGCGAAGCGGGGCAATCACGGGCCGGATGACAGATGCCTCCAATGGGGAGTATCTAAGCTATGCAAACGTAACGCTGAAGGGGACCTCCCTTGGGGCCATTACCGATGCTGAAGGAAAGTTTACCCTGGTTAATGTACCGCCAGGAGATCATACCATTGTTCTTTTATACATTGGTTACAAGAGTATTGAGGTGGATGTGGAGGTAAGTGCCGGACAGACCGTTGATATTGGCACCTATTCCCTCGAGTTTGAACCGATTATGGGTGAGGAAGTTACGGTTACAGGAATGCTCAGAGGACAAGCATACGCCATCAATAAGCAAGTTGAATCCAATAATATTGTGAATGTGGTTTCCCGGGAAAAAATACAGGAGATCCCGGATGCCAATGCAGCCGAGTCTTTATCCAGGTTACCGGGGATCACCATTGGAAGAAGCGGGGGTGAAGGATCCCAGGTTACAGTAAGGGGAGTATCACCCCGTTTTAATTCCATCACCATTAATGGTCAGGCGGTACCCGGTACCGGTGAGAATGACCGTTCCGTTAATCTCAGTATGGTTTCTTCAGATCTGCTCGATGGTATTGAGGTATACAAGGCCATTACCCCTGATATGGATGGGGATGCCATAGGTGGATCGGTAAACCTGGTTACCAAAACAGCGGAAAAGGGCTTTCACGGCAATGCTCATGTGGAAACCGGATACCATAGTCTAATTAACAATATTGGCACCTACCGGGGAAGCCTGAGCCTGAGCAATCGCTTTCTCGACGACAGGCTTGGTGTGATCGTTGGAGGTAACTATCACCGGGCTAACCGGAATGTCGATCTATATGTAGGGGATTATGAACTCAAAGGAGATGGTGGCTACCGGGGGAATTCAGCCGAATTTACCAACCGCCTCGAAACCCGCGACCGTTATGGTTTCAGTGGTGCAGTGGATTACAAATTCAAGACAGGCCGGATCATTCTGGATCATGTTTACACACAGACCACCCGCGACATCGTGGAAAGAAGGATGAGAGCACGACCCACGGTTTCCACCCTGATCATGAGTCTGGGGATTAATGAAAACGATCTCCTACTGAACTCTACCAACCTAAGAGGTGAGTTTACCCTTTTTAATAAACTCGGACTTGAGTTTAGTTTCGGACGCTCAATCACTACCAATGAAACCCCGTTTTCCTATGGAGCCAGTGCAACCAAGGAAAGTGGACTGGAGACAGAAGCGGATAATGCACAACCCCTGGATATGTTCAGGTATGCACGTTTTACACTGGATGATTTCTACGGCGGGATAGGAGCCGGTAAATACTTCAGTCAGATAAGCGATGAAAACTATGTAGGACAGGTGGATCTGAATCTTCCGTTTAAGCTGGCCAATTGGATATCCGGTGATTTGAAATTCGGAGGAAAGATCCGGTACAAGGATCGGGAAAGAGTACTGGAGTCTTTCTCGATTCGTGATTTCGACAATTATGAATTCATTTTCCGTACCAAATTCCCGGATTATGAAAGAAATGGCAACCTGTATCCGGTAAGCAATTTTGTGGATGAGAGTTATGAAACCTACGATTCCCCATTTGACTCCCATAATGACATACCTTTCGTTTTTGATGCCGACAAGATCACCGAACACCACGATGTGATGACTGGCATTGATTCCCTGTATGGTCGTAATACATCCGATTTTTTCCGTCAGTATAACGCGTTAGAGAGAATAAGCGCAGGATACATGATGGCAGAGATCAATCTGGGTTCGAGGGTTACTCTGATCCCCGGTTTCAGGTATGAAGAAACCTTCCTGGATTTTGCCGGTGTTTCAGGTACTACAAGAAATAACGAGACCTTCCGGATAACCAAAACGGACACCTCTGCTACCAATACGGTGGGAACATTGTTACCAATGGTTCATCTGAAGTATGAGTTTATAAAGGGGCTGAGCTTGCGCCTGGCTGCTACCAAAACCCTTTCGAGACCGAATTATCTCAATCTGACCCCGTTTGCGCAAAAACATTTCGCCAATTTCAAAGAGGTTACCTTTGGGTCCATAGATCTGAAGATTCCTACTGCCTGGAATTACGATGCCATGCTTACCTGGTTTTCCAAGTATGGACTTATTTCGGTGGGGGGATTCTACAAAGAGATTTATGATGTGGACATCAATGTAAACTTTTTTGACTGGAGCGGCGATCGTGAAACCAATCCATTCTATGGCTGGATCGTAAACAGTCCGATAAATCTGGATGAAACTACCAAGGTCTATGGTACTGAGATGGAGATACAAACCAATCTTCGCTTTTTACCTAAGCCCTTCGACGGAATTGTAATCAGTGGAAATTTCTCATTGATTCGCTCAGAATCGGCCTATCCATTTTACTATGTCGAGTATCCGGCCCCGGAATACCTGCCGGTTACTTCCGATTCCGCGCGGATTCTGGGCCTTCAGGGTCAGGCCGATTTTATCGCCAACGTAACCCTTGGATATGAAAAAGGAAGATTTTCCGGCCGTGTGAGCCTGAACTATCAGGGAGCAAAATTTGCCACCCTGGGAAATACCGAGTTCCAGGATGAATATGTGGATGAGTATCTTAGGATGGATGCTGCATTTACCTATAAGTTCCTGAATAACTGGCAGGTTTTGGTTAACCTGGTTAACCTTACCAACGAAACCGAACGCCAGTATATCTATACGGTTGATCAAACCAGCCGGATTGAGCAATATGGCTGGCAGGTCAATCTTGGATTACGCTACCGATTTTAACATGAAACATAATCTTTTATTATTAACCTAAACTTTTCAATTATGAAAAAATTTTACGGAATTATTGCAATGCTTGGTTTGCTATTGTCCTTACCAGGCACCATGTCAGCACAGGAGTTTCCATGGCCGGATCTTGGTGATGCTAAAGTTCTTGAGCCTGGAGCTCCCGGAGATATCAACAAGATCATTATGGCAGATACCTCTGCAACAGGAGAGCGTCTTTTCAACCATTATGTTCTGAAAAGAGGTCAGACCTACCTTTACACCGCCAGAATCGAAAATGACGGATGGCCACTGATGGTTACAGCCGAAGAAGGAACAGGTGAAGCCCCAATTATAAAGCCTTTAGGGCCTGCTGCCGGACAGGAAGAAGCTGAAAGGCCTTTCCACGCTACAGGGGACCTTTACCTCAAAGATCTCACCCTTGTTGGTTGGGATCAGGGAGGAAATTATACCGATAATGCCACCGTTCGTCTTAATGCTGATGGGCTTACCGTGGTAATCAAAAATGTTAATTTTGATTTCAACCGCCAGAATTCCATTCGTATCAATGCCCAGGATTGTAAACTATATGTGGAGAATTCTGTGTTTGGCAACCAGGGTGTATCCCAGCGTTTGTTCCAGGGATTTGCCGTAGCTTTCAGAGGAAACTGGACTCCCATAGTGCATCTCAGGAACAATACCATTTACAACATGCATAATGAGGTTATAAATAACGGAAGTCCTGCCAGATATGAGAAACTTATCCTGGAAAACAATACCATTGTTAACACGGGTACCGGTGGTGCGTATTTTGGCCGTCCCAATCACCTGGTTGTAAGAAATAACCTCTGGGTAAATGTGGGTATTATGGGCGATGGATTTTTAGGAGACAGGGACAATTTTGCCGTGCCTCACTACTATCTTTCTATTGATTCCCTGTTTTCGGAAGACGAGGAACCTGTACTTATCGAGCCCAATGTTGAGTTTGAACACAACTCATTCTACCTGGATCCTGCAATAGCTGCACTGCTTCCCGATTCATCCGATAAAGCGACCGAAACCCTCTTCCATCCCTACCTTGCCGATCTGGCTGGAGAAGATAACCTGATCTTTGACGAAGCCTTTACCTTTACCAATTTCCCGGCAACGGTAAGTGAGTACCAGTCATACATTAATGACTTCTACAACTTCGCCGAAACCCCTGCTCAAATGCCTCAGTTTGATACCGATTTCAGGACTTTTGATTTCAGCTACTCAACTTCACATCCTGCTTACTCTGGTGCACACGACGGTATGCCTTTGGGCGACAGAAACTGGTTTGGTATCGTAGGCGTAGACTCCCGGAAATTCGAAGATTTCAAAGTCTTCCCCAATCCGGTAGAAGAGTTTTTCCGTGTTGACCTGAATCCGGATCAAAAGGTTAGTCATGTGGTAATCTCCAATGTTCTTGGACAGGAAGTGAGGACCGTTTCCAATCCTGGAACTTCTTCCTTTACCGTTAATACCTCCGATCTCAGAAGCGGTGTTTACATCGTGAAGTTCTATGATCAAAAACAATTGAAGGGAGCGAGTAAAATTCTTAAGAAATAAATAGTTAATTAAATGGATCAGGGCACTTGGTTGTCCTGATCTTTTTTCTTTTTTTTGTGTAATCCCGTGGGAAGAAAAAAATCAAAATACCTGAGAGCAATTAAGAATTTCAGCCTTATCCTGATTTTCCTTTTTTTTATAATCCGTTGCCAGGATAATTCTACCGCAGAGACGGGTATAAAGTATAACCGTGTTGAATTTGAATTGACATGGACCGGGCTGGGCGACAGCCGTGGACAAATTGATCTGGCATCCGACAGTGCCGTTGTGGAGGCTGCTGAATTCTCCAAAGATGAGAAATTTATTGTTTCCGGTTCTTCCTGGGGTAAAGAGGTGATTGTCTGGGAAGCCGAATCCCACGAAAAGGTTTTTGAGGTCCGGTTTGACAACAAAATAGAGGTCGTCACTTTTAGTCCGGATAATAATTACCTCCTCGCCGGGGGCGAATTTAAGTCCTTGTATATTTGGAATGTGAAAGACTGGTCCCTCTACAAAAAAATTCCGCTTCCAGCCGGAGTAGAGGGAATGAGTTATTCTGACGATGGCAAAATACTTGCCCTGGGAAGAGAAGACGGAGTTGTATTGCTGGTAGATACGGATGAGTTTTCGATAAAAGATTCGGTTGTACACGGATTCGAAGGTGAGAAATCTCTTTTGAACATTCCCGAAACACGGGCTGACGTCAATTCCCTGGATTTTACACCTGATGGGGAATATCTGGTAAGCGGCGGACTGGATGGGGTGATAAAAATATGGCATTTGCCCGGACTTCAACTGATAAAGACCATCAAAGCACATGAGTCTTCCATCAAATCCCTTCGCATCAATAATAAGGGGAATTGCATAGCTACCGCATCATCGGGGGAGCCTTACAAAGGGGATAACAGCATTAAAATATGGGACTTTCAATCCGGAAGTATGCTTCATCAGCTCACTTCCCCTCTGGGAATGGAAGCAGTGGAGTTCTCACCCTGTGGATATTTCCTTTTGGGCGGAGCGAGAGAAATAAAAAAAGGTGATCCGGATTCTATTCCTGTCGGATTTATCTATGTATATTATATACCCGACGATTTCCTTTCAGACCCTATCCGGCTGGTCCACCAGCAACCCGTACCTCAATCCGATTATTTTCATTTTAACAGGAATGGAACCTTACTGGTTTCCGGACATGAAGACGGTTCGGTCCGAAGCTGGAAGGTAAATTACAAGTAAAACCAAAAAGACTGGTATAATGGGTAAACAGCAAAACAGACGTAATTTCCTCAAATCGATGGGAATTGCGGGACTTGCAGGAGCCACCCTGCCCTTATCTTCCTCGGCCGCCGAAGGTGCATCCCCTGGATGGGATGTCGATCCGGACATCCGGATTACCGGTCTTGAAACTTTTGTTATTCCCCGGGCTATCCTGGTTCGCATAGACACCAACGCCGGGATCAGCGGCTGGGGTGAATCCAGTCCGAACAACACTCATCTCATCCGGACCTTCATTGAGACCGGAATGAAAGAGTTCATCATGGGCAAAAGTCCCTTTGATGTGGAACCCATCTGGGACGAGCTATTCTGGCAGAATCATGACCTCGGGCCAGCCGGGGCCCTTCCCTATGCCATTGCAGGGATAGACCTGGCATTGTGGGATATCAAGGGCAAGATCCTCAAGCAACCGGTTTACAAACTGCTTGGAGGGTGTTACCGGAAAGAATTCAGGGTATACGGAGGCTTCGGTGTTTACGGGGGAACCATACCCGTGGAGGTTGCTGTGGAAAAGGCATTGAGGCTGGCCAATAAAGGCTTCAGAATAGTTAAGCTCAGAATGCAGATCCGCGAATACAACCTGAATCCTGTTCCCGATCTCACCCTGGACTATTATACCGCCATAAGGAAAGCCCTTCCCGATGATGTTGAATTATTTGTGGATCCCAACGAGGGTTATACTGCGGCAAGAGCCATACAGATAGGCAAAGAACTGCAGTCCATGGGTATGCCCTATTTCGAAAGTCCCTGTCCCCTGGAGAATCATGCCGATACCCGGGCGGTTACAGAAGCCCTGGATATTCCCGTGCTTGCAGGGGAGAAGTGTTATACCCGCTGGATGTTCAGGGACCTGATCCTCCAGGGAAATCCGGATGTGATCCAGCCCGACCTTATAAAAGCCGGCGGCATTACCGAAGTCAAAAAAATAGCTGCACTGGGACAAGCCTTTTTTAAGGATATCGCACCCCACAATACCAAGCCTACACTGGGCACCGCAGCGGCGTTGCACCTTTTGGCAGGGGTTTCCAATTTCGGACCTTTCATCGAGTTTATCGAGACAGAGTTATATCAACCTGTACTCAGCGTGTTTGATAATCAGGTTGAGTTTAAAAACGGAAACCTCATCCTTCCTGAAGGGGACGGACTGGGGTTAATCGTCAATGAGAAAAAGCTGAGAAGTTTATCAGAATAGTAATCAAAAATACCAACTACAATGTCAGAACATATTACCCATATTGCTGTCTACGAGGATGCGGTCCGAGTTATCAGGCATACCAAAAAGAACTTTCCTCCCGCTTTTCACGAAGCCCTCGATGAGGCATACGACAGCGGATTGCTCTGTTGCGGAGCAAGGGGAAACCATCTCTATGCCATTCCCATCCTTGAAAAGGCAAGAGATCTTTATGGCAAACCGGAATACACCCCCGAACTGCGTGAGCAACTTGCTGGTGCACTGGGCTGGCTTTTGCACCGTGCCGCGGATATTCAGATGAAACCGATTTTCAGGCAGATAGACGGACTTGAAAACCCGATTCTTTTCCAGGACGAGTGCCAGATGTACCACGATGCGGTATCCTACCAGGAAGTTTACCAGGGGGGAAAAGTATCCACAGAAACCCCGCTGGAACTGGTCGACACCTCTGTTCTTTCTCATAGAATGGAAAAAAATCCGGCATCGAAGAAACTGAATATTGATTCCTTTGAAAATCTGATGGCGCATTACTATGTGGCGGAGATTGCCAATACCTGTCTTTTCACCTCCAGCCTTGATGATGTGGATGAATATGCCAACAAGATTGTTGAATACAGTCAGGATCTTTACGAAGATCTCAGGATGTATATCCGGGCCTATGAGAATCCTGAACCCTTCAAGCATCATGGCTATATAACCAGTTGGAACATTTATGATCCCAACGATGAACTGATTCTTTTCGTCAGGTATGTGCAGAAACATGGGAAGGCCCATCCGGACATTGATGTGGATGAAGCCCTTGCCACAGCAGATAACCAATGTAATTATGCCCGGGCACTTAAAAGAGGCCTGGACTATATCACAGGAATGAGCGATTTTTTCAACCGGAAGATTAGCCGGGATGAACTGGTAAGAATTTGCGAAATATGGAAACCTGTAACCGAATTCATTTAAAAGATAAACAATATGCATTCCAACATAAATAGAAGAAAATTCATTAAAAGCACAGCGGCAGGCAGTGCTGCACTCGCTTTTGTACCCTCCATGCTCTATGCAACCGGATCGGCCGGGCCGATGAATTATCAGAATCAAAACCGGATGAAGGGAATCACCCCCATATCTGTGATCGACAATGCCTGTTTGCTGGCATATTCTTCAGGAGAACTGTCACAGGCATCGAAAAACTGCATTGCTACGGATATCCAATTGAGAGATACACCCGGAAATAAAGGCAGGCTCGCCGTCCTGATGCCTCCCGGCGATGAAAAGATCTTTGAACTTCTCCGTCTGGTCAAGTCAGGATCCGAATTGAAACATAAATCCGAGAAAAGAGCCCTTCTTTTTGGATGGGCTGCGGTCAATGCAGTGGAGAAAAATATTAATCTCCGCCTGAAAGACCTTAATGATAAGGAGTTCGGGGAAGTCCGCATGCATCAGGATGCCCTGGTGGTAAAGGGTCTGTCAAAGGATCAGGACCTGTCAGGCATCCGTACCGACGACCTGGAAGCTTTGTTGAACGCACTTTTAACACGAACCATTACCCGCACGCATACCCTAAAGCCCGACAGTGACGAT
Source organism: uncultured Bacteroidaceae bacterium (assembly GCA_964572225.1). Lineage (GTDB taxonomy): Bacteria > Bacteroidota > Bacteroidia > Bacteroidales > CAZNFR01. Next base: position 3,723 of record CAZNFR010000037.1, on the reverse strand, counting down.
GGAATTGGTTGGGTAAACCGGATGGCGGCCTGGAGAAAACAAAATCTGGTCAACATGAAAGCCTTAGCCAGTGCCATTATTGAACCTGATGTAAGTAAGGCCGGAAAGAGTTTTTATATGGATGATGACCTCATTGTTAAAACAGCCACCATGCTTCAAAACGGAGCTCTTGTTTCAGAGAAGTCCGTAAAAATTGCAATAGAGGAAACAACATTGAAAAGTGAATATGCTAAAGCCCTTCGGGATGCAACCACGGGCATTATTGTTCTTGATCAATATCTTAATGGAAAGGCCGAGCTTAATGACTATAAGATTGGAGTTTAAGGCTCTTTTATTCCCCCGGCTGATCCTGAAAAGGATGGTTTTACTTTCCCTGATTGCCTGTTGCACACTAATTGCTCATGGTCAAAGTTGGAAACCTGCAGCTGAAGACAGCATCCTGAAATACCGGACTTCACAGATCGGTATATTGATTACTGACGGGTCAGGATCTCCCGCTGAAGGAGTTGATGTTCGTGTAAAAATGATTAATCATGAGTTCAAATGGGGAACTACGGTAGCAATCCCTGAGATCATGAACACGCCTGAGGAAAGACTCAAAGATGGGTTGTTCACCAACTACCTGAGCCACTTCACCTTGTTCAATTCCGTAACTCCAGCCAATGCCGGTAAATGGAAAGGCTGGCTGGATCTTAATCAGAGGCGAGTTTACCTCGAAACTATGGAGTGGTTCGAAAGTGAAGGAATTGAAAATAGAGGACATACCTGCGTATGGGAAAGCGAGCGGTTTAATGCGGTTCCGGATTTCCTGAAAGCCCTTACCGACACTGCTGAAATAAGGCAGGCTGTGAAGAATCATATCATCGGACAGATGGAGGTGCTAAAGGATTTCTGCTACGAAATTGATGTGGTGAATGAATTGGTGCATGAGCAAAGGATTACAAGAGACCTGCTATTATTGTCCAACCCGGCCCCCGAACATGCAAAATGGTATAAATGGGCAAAACAGGCAGCTCCTGAGGTAGATCTAATAGCCAATGAGTTTGACCTTTTTCAGTCGGGAGGCAATTTTTATCAACGCTATATTACCTATATCAATGAAATGACGGCCTTGGGTGCTCCGGTCGACGGAGTAGGGATGCAGGGCCATTTCTGGTCGGCCATGCCCGATTATGAGGAGCTTAAAAAAAGAATTGAAAGAGTGAAGGTTCTTAACCTGCCTATGGCGGTGACCGAATTTGATATGGTAGGAAGTTCCTATACGGATATGGAACGGGTTTTATACGCAGTTTTCAGTGAACCTCAGATCAATAATTTCACCATGTGGGGCGCCTGGGATAAAAGGCAATGGCGGAGCAATGCAGCCATGTTCGAGGAAGACTGGACCCTTAAACCCAGCGGTCAGGCCTGGATGGACCTGGTACACGGGAAGTGGAAAACCGATACAAGCATGATTACAGGGACAGATGGTCGGCTGGAAGTGACAGCATTCAAAGGAAAGCATATAATTGAGATCAGACAGGATAATAAGATTTTTGTGGATACTTTTATGGTGGGTGATGAGATGACCGAGCTGAATTACAGCACCTCCATGATCAGATCTGAGATACCGGAAGCTGAATTGATTATTGAAGAAGAGCTGGATGAGTATAACATTTACCAACCCGCATTTTTAAGGTTGAGTACCGATTATCCTGATTCAATATCAAGGGTGGAATACATGGAAGGGTTGTTTATTGTTAAAAGAGACACCCTGCCTGATTTCGACTTTGATTTTACCAGCACAGGTTCCGGCACACGTCAGATTTATGCCAGAGTGAGTTGCAAAAACGGGTATGTTTTTTATACCGATACCCTCGAAATTAGTTTTGTAAACAAGAATGCTTTCCCCATTATCACCTCCTCATATCCAATTGATAATCAGATGTTTCAATTAGGATCAGAGATAGACATATTCTGTGAGGCGGTTGATTATGACGGAGAGATTTGGAAGGTCGAAGTTTCCGGTGTATACGAAGATTCAATTTTAAGAGATTTTAATTACCCGTATACTTTTTCCCTTTCCGGGATGCCTGCGGGTAGTTACCGTTTTACCCTTACTGCTTACGACAGCTTATATGCTTTTGATAAAAAGGACATTTCGATAACGGTGTTTGATCCGGATGAACAGAATATTTCCATCTCCGGACCATTGTCAATGGATCAGGATATAGAGGAAGATTCAGATAGATCCATTGTGTTTGAAGGAGATCTGGATATGGGGGACAAAATATGTGGCATCTATTTTCCCAATCCCGGGATACCGAAATTTGCGGTCATCGACAGTGCTTTCATTCAGTTTACCACCGACAACACAAGTCTGGGTGAGGTTACCATTCCTATGTATGCAGAATTAAATTCCGATCCGGAACCCTTCTCCAATAAGGCCGGAGACCTTTCAGACAGAACCAGTCACACCAGTGTTTTTAACTGGAAACCTGATGAATGGATGTCTGCCGGAGACAGAGGGCCTGAGCAAAGAACACCAGATCTGAAATCCCTGCTGACAGAATTACAATCTCTCGAAACCTTTGATGAAACCAGTCCCATTGTAATTATCACCGGATTGGCGAGTGTAGGTGACAGACGCAGGGTTGTTTCCTACGATATCAATCCAGCAAATGCTCCGAAGCTTCAGGTTTATTTCCGGGGTGGATTTGACCTTTCACCCCCTGATCCTCCGGTAAATCTGAGGATAATTTCGCAAACAGAGGACCAGGTAACCCTGGATTGGGATAAACCGGTTAACAGTACTGTAATTGCCTATTACATCTACATGGACGGAGTGAAATACAGTGAAATTCCTCTTAATACAACCGCGGTCACCCTGGAGAATATCTCAAGGGATGTAGTGCATGAGTTTTATGTAACCTCTCTAAGTAATCTCTCGGTTGAATCCGGGGAAAGCAACATCGTAAGTTCATATCCTTTGGGACATCCTGATCTCAGGGAAGAGAATGCCTTCCGGATTTATCCCAACCCTTTCCACGATGAATTCTCCATTCGGCTGTCACAAAAAGAGGTAGTAAATCGAATAAGAATTCTGAATGTTTCCGGTCGTGAAATACATTCGGCTTCCGTTCCTGCAGGGATTGGGGAGATGATATTCAGCAGTGAACATTTCAGTTCCGAAATGCTTGGTTCCGGAATTTATATTGTTGAGATTGTATGTGCGGACCGTACCATAATTAGAAAATTGATCCGATATTAAACCATGGAAACCTCAAGGCGCGGATTTATAAAAACCACGGGATTACTCGCAGCAGGGAGTCCTGTAATGCTAAAAGGCAAGAACCCTTCAATCAACAGCCCACATTTCCCCGATCTGGATGAAAAGTTAAGGGAACCGGTTTTAAGAACCCATTTTTTCAAGGATCCCGTAATCATTGAAAGCCTGGAACTTTTGCATCACGACGGGAATTTTATATGCCGGGTACGCTCTACCCGGGGAGAGGAGGGGATATCTGTGAGTAACAACATGCAGATGATCTCCCTATATCCGATCTTCAGCCAACGCCTTCAGCCTTTTTTTCCCGGTAAGAATGCCCTGGAACTGGAATCCCTGCTGGAAGAGGTATATGTTTTCCAGAGCAACTACAAACTACAGAGCCTGGCCGTCTGGGTTCCTCTTGCCACGATTGAATTTGCGATTCTGGATATGCTGGGGCGTATTGCCGGTAAGTC
>CAZNFR010000036.1:29459-31988 GCA_964572225.1 uncultured Bacteroidaceae bacterium | reverse complement strand
ACCTTCCGGTCCTGGGGGAGTTCAGCAGGAGCTGGTCGTATGAGACTTGCCCGGAGTGCAAAAGTAATATATTTATTTCATCCTTACAAAATTGATTTTGGTAGGATGGTGGATCCATCCTGAAAAATACCTTTATGTTTGCGAAACATGAAACGGATTTACCGCAAAATATTGGGACAAGGCCGAAATTATTTCTGAAATGCCTTATCTTTGAATCAAACTCTGCCCAAGGGTTTTTATATAATTGGAGCATTTCTCATGGAAAATAATCACCCCGATATCTAAACCTTAATAGCCAAGCCATGAATACTTTTATCAGGAAAACCTTAACTCCTGCCTTGATTTACTCAGGGATTTTCCTGGGTATCCTTATTCTTCTTTCCATAGTTCTGGATATTACCGGGAATTTTTACTCCGGCATTTCCAGATATGGAGGTATCATAATCACTTTTGCGGGTATGATTTATGCTATGTATTCTTTTCGCAAGGAATACAATGAGGATCTGATTTCCTATCAGAAAGCCCTCGGATTTGGGGTATTGGTTGCCTTTCTGGTTGGATTGTTCAGTTCTGCATTTAGCTATCTATACGTCTATCATATAAACACCGATTTAATTGAGTTAGGCCGCAGGGTGGCCGAAGACACACTTCTCGAAAGAGGGATGTCGCCCGAAATGGTGGAAACCCAAATGGCCCGTCAGGCTCGTTTCCAAAATCCCGGGTTCATAATAGGTTTCGGAACCTTATTTACTACCCTGTTAGGTACGATTATAGCGCTGATTGCTGCTGCTGCCATAAAAAAAGAACCCAAAGACCCCTTTCAGGGTGTGCAATAAATTATAGGTATGGATCTTTCTGTTGTCATCCCACTGTTTAATGAAGAAGAGTCATTACCCGAGTTAAGTGAGTGGATCAAACGTGTTTGTGAAGAACATTCGATTGGATACGAAATTATCTTTGTGGATGACGGAAGCAAGGATGGTTCATGGGAGGTAATCCGCAGCATTCGAGATAAGGATCCTAACGTGAAGGCAATTCGTTTTCGCAGAAACTACGGAAAATCGGCTGCACTCCATGTGGGTTTTGCTGCTTCATCGGGAGAATCGGTTATAACGATGGATGCTGACCTCCAGGACAGCCCGGATGAAATCCCTTTATTGATCAAAAAATTAAGGGATGAAAATCTGGATCTGGTTTCAGGATGGAAGAAAAAACGCTATGATCCGGTTTCAAAAACTATTCCCAGTAAATTTTTTAACTGGACCGCCAGGGTTGTAACCGGAATTCGACTTCATGATTTTAACTGCGGATTAAAAATATATCGTATAAAGGTAGTCAGATCCATTGAAGTGTACGGTGAAATGCACCGGTACATTCCGGTAATCGCCAAAAAGGCCGGATTCGATCGCATTGGAGAGATGGTGGTTAGACATCAGAAAAGAAAGTACGGAGTGACAAAATTTGGACTCGAGCGCTTTATTAACGGCTTCCTGGACCTTCTAACCATCAGTTTTATTTCCAAATTTGGAAAGAGGCCCATGCATATGTTTGGTACTCTAGGTACCCTTATGTTTCTTATAGGCTTCCTGGCCGCTTCCTGGCTTGGAGCTCAAAAGCTGTATTATCTGAAGAAAGGGATAAGAACTATTTTGATAACCGAAAGTCCCTATTTTTTCCTGGCACTCACCGCCATGATCATCGGAACCCTTCTTTTTGTAGGAGGATTCATCGGTGAATTGATCGCAAGAAGTTCTGCATCCAGAAATGAATACCACATAGAGGAGGAAATCTGAGAAGAATCAGGCAAATACTCAGCCTTGGCCCCGCATACCCGCTTAGGGGCGGGATCGCAAAGTTTAACGAAAGGCTTTCCCTTGAATTGGTCAGCATGGGAAAGTCCCTCAGTCTTCATTCTTTTCGTTATCAGTATCCCGGATTTCTGTTTCCAGGAAAGACTCAATTTTCTGAAGAGGATCCGCCCTCCAGGCTGAAAATTATCAACAGCCTTCATTCCGTAAACCCGTTTGCCTGGATCAAAACCGCCCGTATGCTAATACGCGAGAATCCCGATCTTATTATTTTTCATTACTGGATGCCTTTTTTTAGTCCTCTATATATTTTCCTAATAAAACGAATAAGAGTTTCCCATTCTGCCAGGATTGTGTTGCTTGCTCATAATCTTATCCCTCATGAGCCCCAACCGGGAACAGTGTGGCTTACCCGCAGATTGCTTAAGCGAATCGACGGACTTGTAACTCTTTCAAATTCAGTGGAAAAAGATGCACTGGATCTTAAACCCAATCTGAAAACCAAGGTGCTTCTTCATCCGGTTTACGATGTTTATGGAACACGGGTATCCCGCCAGCAGGCCGCCAGAAAACTGGGTCTGGATGAAAAAAAAATCAGAGTTAGTCAACTCAGCCAACATCCGTCCCCAAGTTCTCCCCACGGCTTCGCAGAATGACAATTTCTCCTTAAATGCCTTTTTTCAATAGAAAGGTCAAAAATTAGGGGTCACCCATTAAAGGG
>CAZNFR010000036.1:0-29449 GCA_964572225.1 uncultured Bacteroidaceae bacterium | reverse complement strand
AAAGCTATTTACTGTTTTTCGGATTGGTACGTAAATACAAAGGACTGGATTTGCTGCTCAGAGCCATTACCCAACTTGAAAACACCGATATTAACCTCATGGTTGCAGGTGAATTTTATGAAAGTCCTGAATCCTATCAAAGGATTATCAAGGAGGAAGGGATTCAGGATAAGGTCATTATGATTGATCAGTTTATTCCGGACTCACAAGTGAAGTTTTATTTTTCTTTGGCAGACCTGGTTGTTCAGCCCTACAGATCTGCCACTCAGAGCGGAATTACCCAGATTGCCATCCATTTCGGGATCCCGATGATAGTTACGGGAGTCGGGGGGCTTAAAGAGATAGTGGATCATGGGCAAAACGGTTATATATGTGATCCCAACCCGGTTTCCATAGCTGATTCCATAAACCTGTTTTTCCGGCAGGAAAACCGGGAGTCCTTCTCTGCGGCCCAGGTAAATAAACAGAAAGAATTTTCCTGGAAATATTTTGGGGAAAATTTCCTGCGGTTTGGTGAGAGTTTATGAAGACTGAAGCAATCTTACCACATGGCGGTCAACAGGAAACGTGAACTCTTCCGAATCACTTTCCCTAAGGTCTAGCCATCGAAAGGACTGACTTCCATTGGTTTTTTCCCGAAAGTCGAATGCTTTTTCCGAGACCGTAAAGGTAATGGGGCCTAAAAATTTCACCCGGTAATAAATGGAAATAAGCTGGTGGTCTTCGTAAAACAAGGCCTTTTGAAAAAAACCGGTGGTATAGAAATGCTCCACGATCTCAATGGGCTGACCAAATTCCTCCATGGATTCTCTGCGAATACAATCTTCAGGTCCCTCGCCGAACTGAAGTCCGCCACCAGGGAATTTGGTCATGTACCGGTCCAGAACGTATTCATCACTTACAAGAATTTCATTACTCTTTCTGGTAATCAATCCGTAAACCCTGATATTGAAGTGTTTTAACTCCATGTTGTTGTGTTAAGAATTCCGTGAACGAATAAACTTTTCCATCCCCTCCAGATCTTCAGGCTCGAACCACCTGTATCCTTTATCCTTCCTAAACCATGTTAGTTGTTTTCTTGCGAATTTGCGGGTATGGTTCTGAATTTCATGAATAGCCTCATCCAGGCTAATCCTGCCTTCGAGGTACTCGAATATTTCCTTGTATCCCACAGTATTCAGGGCATTGAATTGTCGGAATTCCATCAGGCCTCTAACCTCATCAATCAGCCCCCTGTCCACCATCGAAATTACTCTCAGGTTAATACGATCATATAGTTTTTGACGATCCATATTTAAGCATAGTAACCTTACTTCAAAATTCCTCTTCCTGTGTTCACCCGTCATAAATGAGGAATAGGGTTTACCTGTGATTTTGATGATCTCAAGTGCTTTCTGAACCCTTTTGGGATTATTGAGATCAATTTTGCGGTAGCTTTCGGGATCCATTTTCTTCAATTCCTCATTGAGACTTTCCAGGCCCTCCAACTCGATCCGGTTCTGCAGCTCTTTTCTGATTGCAGGATCATAGGCAGGCAAGTCGTCGATACCAAAACGGACGGCATTGATATATAAGCCCGATCCCCCGACCATAAAAACACGATCATGTTGCTGAAACAGGACATTCAGCAGATCAATTACCTGCCCTTCATACAAACTGGCGTTATAATAATCCCGGATCCCCAGGTTTTGAATGAAATAATGGGGCACTCTGGAAAGAATGTCTTTTGCAGGTACGGCAGTTCCGATGGTCATTTCACGATAAAACTGACGTGAATCGGCTGAAATTATCACCGATTTCTCTTTTTCAGCCAGCTCTGCACCGATATCGGTTTTCCCTATGGCTGTTGGACCGGCTATTACAATGAGTTCTTTAGTCATCCAGGCCAAAATCGTTCAGATTATTGAAATCGTTCAGGATCTGAACCGGCGGATCCCCTTTGGAAAGACTGATTCTCGGAAATGTTTCTTTATCTTTTCTTTCGCGAATGGAATGCAATTCAATAAATAAAACCCTCTCGTTAAAAAAATCGAAAACATACAACATTCTTTGTTTTTCTTCCGAAATGAGATGGTCCATCCGGGTCTGGTCCATAACGTAAGTTTCGACACCTGATTCGCCTTCGGTCATGTCAAAAAGGGTAACTTCTTCCAGTTTTTCCCATTTTTCATTGGAAAGAAAAAAACTTGCTATCTGTGACTTATCATAGTGGAGATCATGGGTAATTGACCTGTGTAAATCATAAAAAGTCTGATCTGAAAGAATTTCAACATCCCTCACAAACTCATGTACTTCGTTGGATATTAGTCTGAATTTATAGACCATTCTTTATTTTTTATTCAAGTTAGTTAAAAAATCCATAGTGTCAACCCCATCTGCATAGTCCCGGAGCGCAGGAAACTGTGAACGACCCGGAGGTACTGTATTATCTGTGATTTTTTTAGTGGAGACGACACATTGTATATGATCTTTTTGAAATTCCAGGAATTTTCGCAACTGATCCCCTGAATTATAGAACTCGTAATGTAAACAGGAAACCGGACTGTTTAGTTTAGGATTTTCGGATAACAGGAGGAAGCCGTTATCCAGGAAAAGCTCTCTGTTAATAAGTTTAATGGCTTTATGATAGGTATAATTGTTTGCGTATTTGTGATGGTTGATCAGATGAGCGTAGTTATCGAAGGAAGGGATGATCCCCGTAACATCCATTCCGGATGGAAGATAGACCTTGGTTACATTACGGCACCCCAGACCAAAATAACTAAAAATGTCCATTGCCATTAGTCGATAATCCGTCTCACTTTCATTTCCATGAAGAATAGCGGCCGAATTTCGGTTTTTACGGATGATATGTGGATATTTTCCAAAGTAGTATTGAAAGTATCGGGAACTGTTTCCAGACCCTGTGGCAATCACCGCGTCGAAGTCCGAAAGTTGCTCTTCCTCAATAATGATCAAATTTTCAAACTCCTCTTCAATCTCGGTTAGCAGGGTTTTTACGATAGGAACCAGATGTCTGTCTTTGGAAGATAACCGTGCAATTAGCTTATGGCCCGCCATCAAAACGGCAATCAGATCATGAAATCCCGCCAGAGGAATATTTCCGGCCATAATAACAGCGATATTGAGAGCTTTCTTTCCTTCCATAACGGAAGAAGGGTAGGTTGAAACCCATTCTTCAAGGAATTTTTTTTTCAACATTCCTGAAAGGGCTTCAAACTGAAGCTTAAGAAATTCCATGCTGAACCAGGGATTTTCTGTTTCAGCCTTAATCAGGTAAGGGATAAACCTTCCCTCCGGGGTTTTGTTAAATTCATTGGATATAGATGGTTCAACCGGAATACCGGAAGCAATATCGGAGAAAGCCTTCCCCAGTTTTTCAAAGGCATTTATCCTTTTGGTAAGATCCATCTTTTCTCCTTTCAAGAGATTAAGAATTAATTATTTATCTTTAAGCACAAAACCCCGTCTCCTGCAAAAATACGGATTATGAAATAGCTCAAAGGGCTAAAACAGAAAATTATGCACGTAGAGTTTCAGCTGCTTCAGGATATTGTGGTAATATTCGCTCTGGCGAGTTTTGTTATCTGGTTATTCCACCGGCTCAGGATCCCGTCCATAATTGGGTTTCTGTTAACCGGTGTGCTTACGGGGCCCCATGCTTTTGGACTGGTTCAGAGCATTGAGGAGATTGAGTTACTTGCGGAAATTGGAGTGGTCTTATTGCTTTTTACCATTGGAATTGAGTTTTCCCTGAAAAGTCTGGTCAAAAGTCGGAAACTGGTTTTTATGGCTGGTTTCCTCCAGGTGGTCCTTACTGGGGGGTTAACTTATGGCATTTCATTGATTAGCGGGGCCAACCATGGTGAGTCGATATTTTTCGGATTTCTCGTTGCACTTAGCAGTACGGCTGTAGTACTTAAAATGCTTCAGGAGAGGGCTGAAGTGAATACCGATTATGGCCGGTTTTCAACCGGGGTGCTTATTTTTCAGGATATAGCCATTGTACCCATGATCCTTGTGATACCGATTTTGGCCGGAAACTCCACTAACATGATGCAAGATATCGGGTTTTTGGTTATTAAAGTAGCCGGAATTCTGGTGCTGACCTACCTTGGAGCCCGATTCTTCGCACCATGGATGCTGCATCAGGTCGCCAGAACAAAAAGTCAGGAATTATTTTTATTAGCCGTTCTTATGTTCGGGCTTGCTGTAGCCTGGCTCACTGCCTCCCTGGGAATGTCCCTGGCACTTGGAGCCTTTCTCGCCGGATTAATCATATCCGAATCGGATTATTCCCATCAGGCCTTTGGGAATGTGATCCCCTTAAGGGACCTGTTTATCAGTTTCTTCTTTGTATCCATAGGGATGCTTTTTAATTTTGATTTTATTCTTAGGAACCCTGGATTGATACTTGTCTCAACTTTTATTGTCCTTTTTCTCAAAACGTTTATTTCGGGCTTGGTTGCCTTCTTCCTGGGCTTTCCTTTCAGGTCAACCGTGCTCGCCGGACTAGCTCTCAGTCAGGTAGGTGAATTCTCCTTTGTTATCGCACGCATTGGAATTAATAATGAATTGATCAATAATGATTTTTACCAGGTCTTTATTAGTGTATCGGTACTTACCATGGGAGCGGCTCCCTTTATTATGATCCTGGCCCCCAGAATCTCCGCTGCTATGGAAAAATTACCCATACCGAACCGGTTACGGAATGGTTTAAATCCTCCCAGCATGGAGTCTCCCCCCCAGGTTGTAAATCATCTTATCATTATTGGTCACGGACTTCATGGCCATAATGTTGCCAAAGCTGCCAGGACAACGGGCATTGAATATTTAATTCTGGACAATGATCCCGACATAGTTATCGCTGAAAAGGAAAAAGGGGAGAGGATCTTTTTCGGAGATGCCAGTCATGAAGCGGTTTTGAAACAAGCACATATCGAAAATGCCGAAGTAGTGGTTATTACGCCCTCAAATGCGGCAGCCGCCTTCAATATCACTGAAAAGTGCAGAATATTGAACCCCAAGGCACATATCATTGTGCGATCCAGGCAGATGAGTGCAGTGGGTGATCTCTACCAACTGGGTGCAAATGAAGTTATTCCAGAGGAATTTGAAACTTCTGTTGAAATCTTTTCCAGAGTGTTGAACAAGTATCTGGTGCCTCGTGATGAGATTGAGAAACAGATCGCCGAACTCCGCTCAGATGGTTATACCATGTTCCGGGATCTTGATGTGGATACAGCCTCGATGAGAGATCTCCGGATTAAATTCCCCGATCTGGAAGTCTCTGCTTTAAAAATCCTTAAAGGTTCCGGAATTGGGGGTAAGCAAATTCTGGATATCAGGCTCAGGGCAGAATTTGGAATTACCATCGTTGCCATCCGTAAAGATGAGGAGAATATCCTTAATCCTGATCCAAGAACCACACTTGAAGAGGGTGATATTATTTATGTAATTGGTTCACCCTATCAGATTGCCTGTGCAACCCGGTTATTTGAGAACACGGAAGACCCTGACTGTCCCCCGTCGGAGAAAAAAAATTAGATGGACTCAGAAAAGTATTATTCTCTGATAGTCAAAAAACTAACCTATCTGTTCAATTCCTTTATAAGATTCAGGGCAGATCCTGCCTTAAACCATTCGATCTGGGTCTTATTATAGGTATGTTCCAGCAAAATGGTCTCTTTTGAACCATCGGCATGATGTATTTCCAGTTCCAGATCCACCTCAGGTTTGAATTTTTTCAATCCTTTAATACTGAAGTTATCGTCCTCCTGAATTTTATCATAATCAGCCGGGTTTTTAAAAGTAAGTGCAAGCACCCCTTGTTTCTTCAGGTTTGACTCATGAATACGGGCGAAAGACTTAACGATCACCGCCCTTACTTCCATGAACCTGGGCTCCATGGCAGCATGCTCCCTGGAAGATCCTTCCCCATAGTTTTCATCTCCGATGATCACCGAACCAAACCCGTTTTCTTTGTAATTTTTCACCGCATCATATACAGGCACATATTCACCTGTGAGTTGATCCTGGACCAGATTGGCTTTACCGTTAAAATAATTTATGGCTCCCAGCATAAGGTTACGGGAAATATTTTCAAGATGTCCCCTGTACCTTAACCACGGACCTGCCATTGAGATATGGTCTGTGGTACATTTACCCCTGACCTTGATAAAAAGCTTGAGCTCTGTGAGATCATTACCTTCCCAGGGTTTGAAGGGGGAAAGCAGTTGAAGCCTTTTGGAGTCTTCAATCACCTCCACTTTAATTTTGTCACCATCGGAGGCAGGGGGCTGGTAACCGTTATCTTGTACGGCAAAACCCTTGAGTGGCATTTCGATCCCTTTGGGTTCGTCAAATTTCACCTCTTCACCCTGGTCATTTTTCAGGCTATCGGTGAGAGGATTAAACCTGAGATCTCCTGCAATTGCGAAAGCAGTTACGATTTCCGGACTGGCAACAAAGGCATGAGTGTTTGGATTCCCATCGTTTCTTTTGGCAAAATTCCGGTTGAAGGAAGTTATTATGGAGTTTTTTTTCTCCTTATCTGCATTATGTCTTGCCCATTGTCCAATACAGGGTCCGCAGGCATTTGCGAGGACCACCCCCCCGATTCCTTCAAAGGTTCCCAGAAGTCCGTCCCGGTCTATGGTATATCGGACTTGTTCTGAGCCTGGGGTTATGGTAAACTCGGACTTGGCCTTGAGGTTTTTCTCCAGAGCCTGTTTGGCAATGGAGGCTGCTCTTGAAATATCTTCATAGGATGAATTGGTGCAAGACCCAATAAGCCCTACCTCCAGATCGGCGGGATACCCGTTTTCTTCCACAGCCTGTGCAAATTTGGAAAGGGGCCATGCAAGGTCGGGTGAGAAAGGACCGTTAATATGGGGTTCCAGCTCGGACAGGTTGATCTCGATTACCTGATCGAAATAGGATTCGGGATTTTCGTAAACATCCGGGTCTCCCGTGAGGTGTTCACCTACCTGGTCGGCCAGTTGCGCAAATTGTTCCCGGCCGGTTCCATTGAGATAAACTTTCATCTTTTCATCGTATCCGAATAAAGAGGTGGTTGCCCCGATTTCGGCTCCCATGTTGCAAATGGTCCCTTTTCCTGTACATGAGATGGTTTTGGCACCCTCCCCAAAATATTCCAGGATATATCCGGTACCCCCCTTAACCGTAAGAATGCCTGCAACCTTGAGTATGACATCCTTAGCTGAGGTCCAGCCGCTCATTTTACCGGTAAGTTTAATTCCAATTAATTTAGGGAATTTCAGTTCCCAGGGCATGCCGGCCATAACATCAACAGCATCGGCACCACCCACACCAACGGCAATCATACCCAGGCCCCCTGCATTTACAGTGTGAGAGTCCGTACCTATCATCATTCCCCCGGGAAAAGCATAGTTTTCAAGCACCACCTGGTGGATAATTCCTGCACCAGGCTTCCAGAATCCAATTCCGTATTTACTTGATACACTGGATAAAAAATCAAAAACCTCTTTATTGGCCTCGTTGGCTGCTTCGAGGTCTTTTTTCGCTCCTACTTTTGCCTGGATCAGGTGGTCGCAATGAACGGTAGAAGGAATGGCCACCTTTTCTTTACCTGCCTGCATAAACTGAAGTAATGCCATTTGGGCAGTGGCGTCCTGCATGGCAACACGATCCGGATTAAAATACACATAATCGGTGCCACGGGTATATTCCTGAAGGGGGCTTTCTGAAGCAAGATGTGTATAAAGTATTTTTTCAGCAAGAGTTAACGGCCGGCCAATTTTTTTTCTGACCTTTCTTAGTTTTTCCGGTAATTCTTCATATTTATTCTTGATCAGATCCAGATCGAAAACCATGGTTTTAGTGTTTAAGGTATTAAAATTGCGAAGTTAGTGTTTTTTACATTACTTGGGGGAACGTTTTTAATAGATTAATTGTTCAGAATTAATTACCTTTAGATCCGTTTACAGCACTGAATTATGGCAAGGCAACTATATTTTGAAAATGTTAAGCTGGCACTCCAGACAATCAGGACCAACCGGTTAAGGACCATCCTGACCATTTCCATTATTGCTTTTGGAATTATGGCACTCGTTGGGATCCTTACCGCCATTGATTCCATAAAAAAGTCCATAAATGATCAGTTTATGATGATGGGGGCAAACACCTTTACCATCGAAAGCAGAAGTATGAATATCCATATAGGGAACAAACGTTACCGATCCAAAAATCATAGTTATATCTCCTACAGGCAGGCCAGAGAGTTTAAACAAAATTTTGATTTTCCGGCCGAAGCGTCCATTTGGACCTGGGCATCGGGTATGGGAACGGTAAAATTTGGTTCCGAAAAGACCAATCCAAATATTCCGGTAATCGGAGTGGATGAGAATTATCTCTCTACCTCAGGTTTCGACATTGAAAGAGGTAGAAACTTCAGTGCCTCCGAAGTCGAAAATTATCGAAATTTCGCCATTTTAGGCAGTGAACTCGCCAATGATCTTTTTAAAAATTTTGAAGACCCTATTGACAAATTAATTTCAGTGGGAGGGGGGAGGTACCGTGTTATCGGGGTGTTGGAGGAAAAGGGTTCAAGCATGGGTATGAGTTCCGATAAGGCCTGCCTTTTGCCTTATACGAATGTACGTCAATACTTTTCAAGACCCAGGATGGGATACTCGATTAGCGTGAAATCAAGCCATCTGCTCATGGATGCCGCTACTGCAGAGGCAGAAGGAGTCTTTAGGATAGTGAGGAACCTGGATCCGGTTGACGAAACCGATTTTAATATAACCCGAAGTGATAATCTGGCCAATATTCTTCTTGAAAATCTGAAGAATGTGAATTTTGCGGCCATTATCATTGGTCTTATCACCCTGAGCGGTGCCGTGATTGGTCTTATGAACATTATGCTGGTTTCAGTTACGGAAAGAACCCGTGAGATTGGAATTCGAAAGGCTCTTGGAGCAAAAAGCCGCATGATAAAACAGCAATTTTTGCTCGAATCAATTGTAATCGGTCAGGTTGGTGGGATTTTCGGAATAATTCTTGGAATTATAATTGGTAATCTAGTATCTTTAACGATCAAAACACCATTTGTTATCCCATGGGCGTGGATCTTTACCGGCTTCGCACTTTGCTTCGTAGTAGGAGTACTCTCGGGTTATTTCCCTGCGGTGAAAGCGGCAAGACAGGATCCTATTGTTGCCCTGAGGTATGAATAAACATTAACCATCATGCCATGGATGATTTCTATTTAAAGAAAAGTTTTAATACTCCTGAAGTGAGGTTCCTTCCGGAAGAAGGATATCTTAAAATTGAAGGCCGGTCCATTCCAGAAGATCCGGGTGAATTTTTTGAGGCTATTATTGAGAAATTAAAGGCCTATTATCAGGAACCAAAAAAGTTAACCCGGGTTGACATTAAACTTGAATACATCAACAGCGGATCGTCTAAATATTTGCTTGAATTGATGCGAATCCTAAAAAGGAATTATGATAATGGTCATGATTGTGTTGTTCACTGGTATTTTGAAGAAGACGATGAGTCCATTCAGGAATTAGGTCAACATTACCAGACTACCGTTCAGGTTCCGTTCAAACTGGTTGATTATTATTAAAGCTTAATTAAAAAAAGGCAATAACCCGGGGATTCCTCCCGGGTTTTTTAATTCTCAAAAAATGGATACAAAAAAAGGCTGTCAAAAAAAATGAACAGCCTTTTTGCGTATGCGGACCAGGATTCTTACTTTACAGAATCCATATGAGCGATCAGGTCAAGCAGTTTTGTTGAGTAGCCCCACTCATTATCGTACCATGAAATTACCTTCACAAAGTTGTCATTCAGTGATATCCCTGCGCCGGCATCAAAAATGGATGTTCTTGGGTCGGTAATAAAGTCGCTGGAAACCACGTTTTCTTCTGTATACCCGAGAATACCCTTTAGTTCTCCTTCGGAGGCTGCTTTCATGGCAGCTTTGATTTCTTCATAGGAAGCTGCTTTTTCAATTCTACAGGTAAGATCTACTACAGATACATTCAAAGTGGGGACACGGAAAGCCATACCGGTAAGTTTACCGTTCAATTCGGGAATTACCTTGCCCACTGCCTTCGCTGCTCCGGTGGAGGAAGGGATAATGTTCCCTGCAGCTGCGCGGCCACCTCTCCAGTCTTTTTTAGAAGGACCATCAACGGTTTTTTGTGTTGCCGTGGTAGCATGAACAGTGGTCATCAGTCCCTCAACAATAGTGAAGTTGTCATGAAGAACCTTAGCGACAGGAGCGAGGCAGTTGGTAGTACAGGATGCATTGGAGACAAACTGCATATCGGCAGTGTATTTGTCATGGTTAACGCCCATAACAAACATCGGAGTGTCATCCTTGGAAGGAGCAGACATGACCACTCTTTTCGCTCCGGCTTCGATATGACCCTGGACTTTCTCCTTGGTAAGGAAGAGTCCGGTAGATTCAATTACATACTCAACCCCAACTTCCGACCATTTAAGATCCGCTGGGTTGGGCTCGGCTGTTACTCTGATCTCTTTTCCGTTCACTACCAATTTGTCAGCTTTAATCGTAACTTCACCGTCAAATCTTCCATGAATGGTGTCATATTTAAGCATATAAGCAATATAATCAAGATCGATCAGGTCGTTAATTGCAACCACTTCAAGATCTTCTCTTGCAACAGCAGCTCTGAATGCCAGTCTTCCGATTCGGCCGAATCCGTTGATTCCAACTTTTATTTTAGTCATAGGATAAATGTTTAAAATGTTGTATAAAAGTATAATTACTGCGAAAAATTTTCAGGAGCACAAACTTATATATAAAAATTAAATAAGGCAAAAAAATGAGAGATCTGCAGGTTAAGAGAATCTTAAGATTACAAATAAGAATAGATTGCCGGATTTTAAAAACGAAAACAGATTTACCTTTTAAAACCGGTCCTGATTTTTTTCAGCCTGCTTTTGTTCTTTAATGATCTCCCGGCTTCTCCGGTAATCTTGCCACCTTTCTCCCAGGCTTCTTTTCTGTGCCTGGGCCGCATCGCTGATGTCGATAGCTTTTCCGAAACGGTAACCAACGTAAAGGTTGAGGAAATAAAAATTATTGACTTCCGTGGCCATAATGGGAATATCCTTGGGATATAAATCCATACCAACGCCAAAATCAAGTGCATTGATGTTTTTATCTTCTCTGGAATATTCAAAACTGAATCCGAATTTGGCAGAGACACCGGGTATAATTGAGGTTTCATCTATTCCCTCAAAAAAGGAGGCTTTACCAAATATATTCGATTGGTGAATCGTAGGATCAAATTTTTGAATTTCTATGTATTCCTCAAAGGCGATTCCGGTTGAGTACCATATTTCATAGTAAATGGGTTTGGCAAACCCGATAACCGGTCCCACACCGAAATTGTACTTGATCGAAACACCACCGGCATCATTTTTACGAAAGAGCTCGGACTGCCTTCCCCAATATCCTTTGAGCGTAAAGAAGCTGTTGGTCTTGCCAAAAACGAAACTTTTATTTCCATAAATATTATTGGAAATTCTCTGCTCCTTGGGATGCTTCACGTATCCGACCTCTACTGAATATAAGGTATGGTTCCTGGCGTTTATTCTGGTTGCGTAAGTAAAATCCCCGCCGAAACCATTGGAGCTCAGGTAACCACCAAAAGTTCTTTCGTTCCGGTAGAGGATCCTTGCCTGTGGGTCGAGCTCACCCTGGGCAAGGATTTCAATCGGAAAGACCGAAAGAAACAACAAGCCTATATATATAGATCTTCTCATTCTTAAGTAACATCAAAGATATAACCTATATAACAAACGTAAAAAGATAAAAGTTCGTATTTTTTACCGGACGAAGGAAATAATAAAACTCCCGGTTAAAGTAATCGGAAATAAGGAAGGAAGGATAGTCCTATCCTTCGTAATTTTCACTTTGCTCCTGCTCGTTCTGACTGTATGCCGGGCAGGTTTTGCGGTTACAGGAGGTTAAAATTACACCCAGCGAAAAAATAATGAGAAGAATGTAGCTGAATTTTTTCATTGTTTTTTTCTTAATAACGAATAATCCTATCAATAATTATCCTTTCTAACGAAACAAATTTCATTTGGGTTGCAATATACAAAAAAATATATTGTTAAATATTTATCCATTATTAAGGAAGAAAAAAGGGGACCCCGAGAGGCCCCCTTCTATATATGGTAGGGAGGTTATAGTTGGGGAACCCTGCCGGGAGTCCACTGGAGTTTGGCATCTTCAAGAATCTTATTAAGGGAATCAATTTCCGCATCCAAGGCCTGAATTTTCTTAAGCACGGGTGGGAATTCATCCATTAGAATCTCATATCCTTCTTTCATGGTGCCGGTTACTCCGTGGGTTGAACCCCAGGTTGTGTAAAGAACCGAATTTAATCTCCGGTTTAGTGGCATATCGATGGGTGGAAGCTCTTCCCAACTTGCCTCGGCTTCAGGTCCTTCAAAGGTATAAAGGACTTCAAGGAGTGCCAGTTCAATTTCTCTTGCCCGGCCAAGAAGTTGCATGTTTCCGGAGGAGGACTGGAGAATAGCTTGTTTTATGGTACCCACTTTTTCAAGATTTTCTTCCGCAAGCTCATAGGAACCTCTCATTATACGGGTAAGTTCATGGAGTTTTTTATTGAATTCATTCACCATCGCTCTGTCCTGTCTGGGTAGAGAAGAGTTGTTCAGGAGTTCTGCGGTAAAGGAAGCGGCTGGTACAAGTTCCCTGACGCTATCTCTTACCACCATGTCCATCTGAACCCTGTATTCCCCCGGAACGGCAAGTAAACCACCACGGGAAGACGAAGTAGGATTGAATTCGCCATTTCTGACACTAACCGGGAAGGGGTTATCGTATCTAAGGTCCCAGTTAATTCTATTGATACCTTTGGAAGGTCTCTGAGTTAATCTCCTTATCACATTTCCGTCGGTATCAGTTATGGTAAATACAAGATAGGGACTTACTTCCAGTTCTTCCTGTCTGAGCTCCTCAAAATCGGGCTGGGGAATGGGTTTCTTATCTTTAAACAGTTTTTTTTCTTTCTCCTGCCTGATTTCCTTGAGAGTCTTGGGTGTATCTTTCATGTAATAGGTGAATACGGCACCAAAATCGGGATTGGGAGCATGGAAAAGGGTAGCACCCTGACCGTATTTACCCCCAGTCTGGATGTACATTTTTGCATTGGCAATACCAAAAATATGAGCTTCTTTGTCAAGAATGCTGAGATCTTCCGCCAGATCCCTCAGCGGGGTGTAATCATCGAGAATAAAAAATCCCCGTCCAAAACTGGCCAGTACCAAATCATTTTCTTCCTCTTGAAGGGTCATATCGTAGATTGCAATTGTCGGTATCCCTGCTTTTAATTGAACCCATTCGCCTCCACCGTCTATGGAAAAGAAAGCGCCGAATTCAGTACCAGCAAACAAAAGTGAAGCATTTATCGGATCTTGTTCCAGGGTGTGCACCGAACCATTTTCAGGCAGGTTATTACTGATGGAGGTCCATGTTTTTCCTTTATCATTGCTTTTTAGCAGATAGGGCTTGAAATCGTCTCTCTTTAGATTGCTGAAACTAGCGTACACAACATTTACATCATGTTTGGAGGGCATGATATCGCTAACATAAGTGAATTCCGGAATTCCGAGGAAACTCTTGAACTGTGCCCAGGTTTTACCTCCGTCTTCCGTTATTGAAATAACCCCGTCATCCGTTCCGGCATAAAGCAAGCCTTCCTGAAGGGGAGATTCGGCCAGAGATACACCGGTTCCCCACAAACTTGTGGATACGTCTTTGGCTACGGCATCAATACTCCAGTATTGCCCCATCACCGGCCAGGAATTGCGGTCGGTTTGAGAGGTAAGGTCATCGCTTATAACCTCCCAGCTTTCCCCACGGTCGTCAGATCGAAAAACCTTGTTGGCAAAAGCATAAAGACGGGTAGGGGAGTGAGGGCTAATTATAAGGGGTGCATTCCAGTTCCATTTGTAGGTCTTTTCATTTTTTCGGGGCCTTGGTTTTATATTGAGGTTTTCCCCCGATTGTTTGTCATAACGATACATGTTCCCATATTGGTACTCGCAATAAACGATATTGGGATCGTTGGGATCAATTTGAACCCAGAATCCGTCGCCACCCAGAATGGGATACCACTCCTCACTGGATACTCCTTCCGAACTGTAGTTCTGGGAAGGCCCACCAAAGGAATTGTTATCCTGAGTGCCACCATAAACATTATAGAAAGGTTTGTCATTATCAACCTGCACGCGATAAAATTGGGTGACCGGTAAATTAGATTTGAAGAGCCACTTTTTTCCTGCATCAAAGCTTTCATATAAGCCCCCGTCTCCTCCTATCAGCATATGATTTGTGTTGGCCGGATTGATCCAAAGTGCATGATCATCCACATGCCGGTTATCATTTCCAAGACTATTCCAGGTTTTTCCGCCATCGAGGGTAACCTGGGTTCTTGTTTCTAATGAAAATACCTTATTCACATCCACAGGATCACATACTATTTCATTATAATATTGTCCCGAAGAATGATAATCACTCATTTTCTGCCAGGACTCTCCCCGGTCTTCCGATTTGAAAAACCCTCCTTTACTCTCAGCTGCCTCAACGATCAGGTACACCACATTATGATCAGCCGGGGAAATAGCAATTCCCATGCCTCCAATATGAACCCCGGGAAGCCCTTTCATTATTTTTCTCCAGGTTTCTCCGTTATCAGTGGATTTGTAAACCGCACTTTCAGGTCCTCCTCCAATCTTGGTAAAGACATGACGACGTCTTTGCTCGGATGTGGCATACAGGACATCGGGATCTTTCGGATCCATCACAACATTATTCACACCTGTGTTTTCACTGATATCCAGCACCTTGTTCCAGGTTTCCCCTCCATCCGTCGACTTGTAGAGACCGCGATCGCCCCCGGGTCCCCAGGCTGAACCTTCTGCGGCTGCAAAAACCACGTCGGAATTCCGGGGATCAATAACAATTCCTCCGATCTGACGGGAATCCTTCAGTCCCATATTTTTGAAGCTTTTCCCTCCGTCCATACTTTTGTAAATACCATCTCCATAACCAAGGGCTCTCTGATGGTTATTTTCACCGGTTCCAACCCAGATAACATTATGATTGTTGGGATCCATGGCAATAACACCCATGGAATAAGCTCCGTAGTTTTCAAAAACCGGTTCAAAGGTTGTACCGTTATTGATGGTTTTCCATACATTACCCGAAGCTACTGCAACAAAATACTCGGAGGGATTGTCTGGATTAATTGCCAGATCGGCAATGCGGCCGGAAGTAAATGAAGGGCCTATGCCCCTGAACTTCAAACCGGAAAAGGTTCCACTCTTTAAAGAGTCATTTTTGGTTTGCTGCGGTTTTTCTTTTGCGCTTGTGACCTGAACCGGCAAAACCATAAGGGCTGCCAACAATAGGATGGGCAGTACTGAAAGTTTTCTTTTCATAGTAATTCGTTGTTTTAAATGCTAGGATTTAGATTAGTATTGATTCTCATTTCATACATAGCTTATCTGATTCAATGCAAAGTTTTTAGGTTTTTAAGCAGAACCTCTTTAGCCTTACTTTTAATTGCAGTCTGATTTAGATATAAGGATAAATCAACGCAAAAGATTTTTGATCATAAAGCCGGTTCAGGGATACCATGCTATATTAATTTTTAGACATTGCCCCGTTTGAGTTTATTCCCTGGCTGGCTCCCTTTTTCATGATGCATGATCCAATATTGGCTCAAGAGCGGAAAAATAAACAACTTTTTCCTTATAAAATAATTTTTGAGGGTGTTATAAAGGACAGGCTTGCAAAGCTCGAAAAGGGATATGGTAAACTTTGGATATATTACCTTTGTATACTTAACACCAAAAGTTGATTTTGCCATGATCCAAACAATTTTTAACCACAGGTCTGTAAGAAAGTATCATTCAAGGGAAATTCCCGGGTTGGTTCTGGATGAGATTCTTCAGGCAGGTTCCCGTGCCTCTACCACTGGAAACATGCAGGTTTACAGCATGATCACAACCACAGATATTTCCCTGAAGGATCAACTTTGGGAAGCACACTTTAAACAACCGATGGTAAAGCAGGCCCCGGTACATATAACTTTTTGCACAGATTTTAACCGTTTTACTAAATGGTGCGAACAGAGGGAGGCAATTCCAGGGTATGATAATTACCTGTCTTTTTTTACCGGGGCAATAGATGCCTTGCTTGCTTCTCAAAATGTGGTGCTGGAAGCAGAAGCTCACGGACTCGGAGCCTGTTATCTGGGTACAGCTACCTATAATGCAGACAAAATAATCCAGATTCTCGAACTACCTAGGAGAGTGGTTCCTGTTGCTGCCATTGTGCTCGGATATCCTGCCGAAATTCCCCCTCTCACCCCCAGATTACCAATGGAGGCGGTGATACATTCAGAGAAGTACCAGGCATTCACTCCCGGCAAGATAGACCGCATATATAAGGAAAGAGAAGCCTCCGAAGAAACCAGGGTACTTCTTGAGGAAAACCATAAGAAAACCCTTGCACAGATCTTCACAGATAACAGGTATAAAAAGGAGGACAATGAATTTTTCTCTGAGAAATATCTTTCGGTAATCCGATCCCAGGGTTTTTCCTTTTAATGCTGATCAGTTGCTGAAAATCTCAAATTCAATGCCCAGTTCATCAGCGATTTCTTTCATTTCAATGGCTATGGGTGTGATCACGTGAATTCCCTCCTTACTTATTTTTTCTTCTTTTCTTCTCTCAGGTTCGCCGGGTACAAGGACTTCAGTTTGTCCTTCAGCGGGTTGGGCAGATTTGACGGTATCAATCCATTTATCCATGGTTGATTTGAATTCTGCAGCAGATCTGAAGGCGTCAATCCTCATGGCTCCGAAAAAATGACCGGTTCCCTCCCCTGTTTTAGCTTCCAGTACGGGTAAATAAGCAACCGAAGGAGGAACAAAAGGTCCGAAATTAGCCCCGGAAAGTAAGGCTGAAAAAATATCCACCACTGCGCTCATGCAGTACCCTTTATGGCTCCCGTGTTCATAATCCCCGCCAAGAGTGAGCATGGATCCACCTTCTTTCAGGATATCTGGATTATCTGAGGGTTTTCCGGTTTTATCCTGAACGTACCCCAGGGGTACCTTTTTGCCTTCTTTTGCAGCCACCGCCAACTTTCCACGTGCAATGGGGGTGGTTGAGAAATCAGCAACAAAGGGGGGATGCTTTCCGGCCGGGATTGCTACGGCAATCGGGTTGGTTCCGAACAATTTCGATATGGAAAAGGTTGGGGCAACCAGGGGATTGGCATTAGTCATGGTCATTCCTATCATTTCCTTTTCCAATGCCATCATGGCATAATAACCCGCAATACCAAAATGATTTGAGTTTCGTGTTGAAACCCAGCCCGTACCTGCTTTTTCTGCTTTTTCGATCGCAATTTGCATGGAGCGGGTTGCAGCGATCATGCCAACCCCGCCATCACCGTCCACAACCGCCGTGCTTGGGGACTCATGGACAATTCGAACATTAGGTTTTACGTTTATCCGACCGGCTTTCCAGAGTTGATAATAATCTTTAATCCGAATCATCCCATGGGAAGATAGTCCGCGAAGTTCTGCAGCGATAAACACCCTGGCAGCTGAGAGGGCATCGTCTTTACCACAACCCATTTTTAGAAAAACTTCCTTTGTAAAGTTCAGCAAATACTCTTTTGTGTACATTTTCAGATTTTTTGAATTAAGGATTAACGCTTCAGGATTCTCTTACGGTTTTGTAGGTCGTGGCCTGGGCAGTAGGCATGATATGCAGGTCATTAATGGTTACATGAGGGGGTCGACTTACTGCAAAAATCGCACATTCAGCAACATCCTCTGCATGCAATGGGGTTATTCCCGAGTATACCTCATCGGCTTTTTTCTGGTCCCATTTGAAACGCACCAGGGAAAACTCAGTTTCAACCATTCCCGGTGCAATGTTGGTGACCTTTATGCCATGTTCTACGAGATCTATCCGCATAGCTTTGGAAAGCGCATCAACCGCATGTTTGGTTGCGCAATATACATTTCCGTTTTCATATACCTCTTTGCCCGCAACCGAGGCAATATTAATTATGTGTCCCGACTTTCGGCTGACCATGCCCGGGCTCACCATCCGGGTAACATAAAGAAGTCCTTTAATGTTTGTATCAATCATCTGATCCCAGTCTTTATAGTCCCCTTCGTGAATATGTCCCAATCCTGCAGCCAGGCCCGCATTGTTAACCAAAACATCAATCGCTTTCCATTGATCTTTTAGTCCTTCAATGGCTTTTTCGGTCTCCTCTCTTGACCGCACATCAAAACATAAGGTATGAACCTCAGCATGATATTCTTCTCTGATCCGGACTGAGAGTTTTTCCAGTCTTTCCATTCTACGACCAGTCAGGATGATCCTGTAACCTTCTCTGGCAAGTGCCTTTGAGATTGCTTCACCAATTCCGGCTGTGGCACCGGTTACCATGGCAGTTTTGCTCATAATTTTTCCCCCAAAGTTAAAAGCTTTATCCAATTATCCCCAAATCCCCCTCCCACCCCCTCCCCCCTTGCTTCCCAAAAAAAATCCCTATTTTCACCACTTTATTCAGTAAGAATGACAGTCAAACCCTATCAGGACCTTGATGGATCAAAGAAGGAGCAGGTAAGAACCATGTTTGATTCCATTGCTCCCAATTATGACTTTCTCAATCATTTTCTTTCCTTCAACACCGATAGAAAATGGAGAAATAAGCTTGCAAACCTGGTGAAGAGCACATGGACACCAGGAGAACTGGGACAAAAAAGTTTTCTGGATATTGCGACCGGAACAGGCGACCTGGCCTTCACTCTTGAAAAATTGCATCCGGAATCGGTTACGGCGGTTGACCTTTCTGATAACATGCTTGAAATAGCCGGTAAAAAAGGGCAAAAAAGACATTCCAAAGTTACGTTCTCACAGGCAGATGCAGAGAATCTGCCCTTTCCTGAGAATCATTTCGATCTGGTAACCGTCGCTTTTGGAGTAAGAAATTATGAAGACCTGGAAAAAGGGTTGAGCGAGATTTTCAGGGTCTTAAAACCGGGAGGCTGGTTTTACATCCTTGAATTTTCAAGGCCTGGTAAAGGTTTGTTCTCCGCGATTTATCGTTGGTATTCTCATAGGTTGATTCCCCTTTTGGCTTCTCCGTTTTCCTCAGACAGAAAAGCATATAGTTATTTACCCAGTTCAGTCGAAGCATTCCCCTCGGGAGATGCCTTTCTTGAGAATGAGGGCCTTTCAGGATTTAATGAGAAAAGGCAGTTTTTGCTAACCGGTGGAATTGCAAGTATTTACAGGGGGTATAAACCATGAGCTTACCATTTTATTTATTGCGATTCTTATACTAATTTTGTTCACTACCCGTTTTGAGTTAAAAGCTTTAGTCACTTGAAAAGATTTATTCTGATTCTTCTGGTTTCAATCCCCCTGGTTTTGCACTCCCAGGTTCCAAAACCAAGGTTCCTTCCGGGCTATGATAATAAAACCCTGCATTTCGGATTTACAGTTGGTATAAATACCATGGATTCCAGATTCATACGTTCGGGCGAGAACGACCTGATCGCAGATATTTCCAATGTACCGGTAAATGGATTTCAGGTTACCATAGTTTCCGATCTGCGATTGAATGATCACTTTAACCTGCGGTTTTTACCCGGAATATCCTTCGGTCAGCGCGATATTTCTTTTTACGCCGGAGATCCTCCGGAGCTGGACCGGACCATGGAACTGAGCTCCAGTTATCTTGAGTTTCCCCTGCTTCTAAAATTTCGCGCCCAAAGGCTCAACAATTACAGGCCTTATCTGATTGCCGGACCCAATTTCAGATATGATATGGCTGCCCGAAAGGGGCTGGATACGGGGAATGATGTTTTCATCCGGTTCAAACCGGCAGATCTGTTTTTGGAAATGGGCTTTGGGATCGATTTCTATCTGCAGTTCTTCAAGTTCGCTCCTGAACTGAAACTGGGGATAGGACTAACCAATGTTCTGGTTAATGAAGAAGAGGAGAGAGTGCAATATGTCAATTCCCTGGATAAGGTATACTCCTACGTAGTTATGCTTAATTTTCATTTTGAATAGTCCGTTTCCGGATTTCGGACATAAATATTCCTGCTGAAACAGCCAGGTTCAGCGATTCAGGACCTTGGATTTCTGAAAGCAAAGGGATGGTAAGTTGGGAATGGGATTTCCGTATCTGGCTGTCTGCCAGACCACGTGCCTCATTTCCAAAGAGATAAATACCTTTCGTTGGGAGGGCATGTGAGTAAATACTTTGCCCATCCAGGGTTGTGGAATACAAGGGGTGTTCAGGAAGCATTTCCAGCAAGGCATCCAGATTTAGGTAATGGACTCTGACCCTTGTAATGGCCCCCATGGTAGATTGAACGACCTTAGGATTGCAAAGCTCAACACTGGTTTCGCTGAGAAAAATCTGATCTATCCCAAACCAGTCGGCTGTTCGAATAATGGTTCCAAGGTTACCCGGGTCGCGAACGTCATCGAAAAAAAATACCGGTATGCGTTGAAGGGAATCTTCCTCGATTGAATAATCCGGTATTTCTGCCTCAATAATTACCTCCTGGGGATTTTGAAGCTGGGATATTTTTTTTATATCCTGAATATCCGCAAGGATAGGTACGGGGCCCGGATTAGGGAAATTCTTCATGAGTTTTTCAGTGGCAATAAGGGTAACCGGCCGGATCAGGGAATTGGCTTTGGATAAAATTTCGTGGCAGAGTTTTTCACCTTCCGCAAGAAATCGCCCCTTCAGACTACGGTATTTTTTTTGATGAAGGGACTGATAGTACTTAATTTGATTTTTGGATAGCATAGATTCGGTTTCCCCGGCAAAAATATAATTTGTGTTTCCAAGTTAGTTATATTTAAAGGATTTTTTAAAATCAAAGAATGACTTTAGGCTTCAGGATAAATAGAAAAAACCATAAACCCGCCTTTTTCCTTTTATTTCCCATCCTGGGGTTCATTGCGGCATGCAATACCACCAAGTATGTGAGTGAGCATAATTATCTGTTAGACAAGTATGAAATAAGAGGAGAACTGAAACATAACATTAAAAAGGATGGATTGGAGAATTATGTCAGACAGAAGCCAAATAAGAAAATACTCGGATTCAAGTTTCATTTGGGGCTGTACAATCTTTCTAAAAAGGATAAGGAAAATTGGATAAACCGCTCTCTGCGTACAATTGGGGAAGAACCTGTAATTTATGATGAAGGTGTGACTGAGCGCACGGTAGAACAATTGGAACTCTTTCTTAAAAACAAAGGTTATTACCATGCCGAAGTCAATGATTCGGTGTTGTTTAAGAAGCAAAAAGCCACGGTGGTTTATTTTGTGGATCCGAATGAGCCTTATCGGATAGGAAAGATCAACTATCAGATTGAGGATACAACCTTAACGGATATGGTATTGGGAGATACCTTAAGTTCGGTTTTGGAAACCGGAGGAATCTTCGATGTGGATATACTATCCAAAGAAAGAGACAGAATTGAGAATTACCTTAAACAGCGCGGGTATTTCTATTTTTCCCGTGAATTTATCTATTTTGAGGCCGATACCTCGAGCACAAAAAGAACTGTGGATCTGACCATGGTTCTCATGAAGTTCAGGGAGTTAAGGGAGGACGGAACTTTCCGGGAAGTTTCCCATCCTGTGGCCCAAATTACCGATGTTTTAATACATACCAACTATAAACCCAGATTGGCATTAAGTAACCGGGAGGCTTACAATGAAACTCTGGATACCCTTTTCTTTGAAGGAATGGAAATACTATATTCCTACAATGAGAATGTGAATCCCGGTGTTATCGTAGGTTCAAGTTACCTTTCACCGGGCAATATCTACGATATTGAAGATGTAAGGAGAACCCACAGAAATTTATCCAACCTTCGGCTATTCAGATTGGTCAACATAGAATTTTCTGAGAGGAAGGACGACACCCTTTCTTCCCAGCGGGAGCTCGTTTGTGAAATAATGCTTACACCCCATACACTTCAGTCTTTTACAGTTGAAGTCCAGGGAACCAACTCTTCCGGCAACATCGGAGCGGCAGGGAATCTGATTTACCAGCACAGGAACCTGTTAAAAGGCGCGGAGAATATGGAACTTCGATTACGGGGGGCAATCGAGACCCTAAGGGATACCACCTATCGAAATTTTGATAATATGGTTGAATTTGGTGCAGAAATATCCATGGATATACCCAAATTCCTGCTACCATTCCGAACGGAGCAATTTATTAAGCGATTTAATCCCAGTACTGAAGTTTCACTGGCGTACAACTATCAGCGGCGACCAGATTTCACACGAACCTACGTAACTTCCTCTTTTGGTTACCGTTGGAGAGGAAACCGTTTTGTGACCCATCAGGTTAATCCCGTAGAATTGAATTTCGTACAGATTCCTTATATGTCGGAAGAATTTGCTGATTTTCTTGAGGGAACCTATTTATTTTTTGCCTATCAGTCTCATCTTATCACCACAACAAACTACAGTTTCATATACAACAATCAGAACCTTCAAAA
Source organism: uncultured Bacteroidaceae bacterium (assembly GCA_964572225.1). Classification (GTDB taxonomy): domain Bacteria; phylum Bacteroidota; class Bacteroidia; order Bacteroidales; genus CAZNFR01. The sequence goes on along the minus strand of CAZNFR010000036.1, from coordinate 6,808 downwards.
GAATCAGAATTTCATTTATTTTCGACTGAACCTCGAATCGGCCGGTAATCTTTTATATTCGCTTTACCGTTTGTCTGATGCCGAGACTGTGGATGGAAGGTATGAATTGTTTAACACTTCCTTCTCTCAGTATTTGAGAGGGGATTTTGACATACGATACTATGATGTATTGGATGAAAGCAATTCCCTCGTCTATCGTTTTTTCGCCGGTGTAGCGGTTCCGTTTGCAAATTCAACGGCTATTCCTTTCGAAAAGCAGTATTTCAGCGGAGGCTCAAATGGAATTCGCGCCTGGCAGGTCAGGGATCTCGGACCCGGCTCCTACCGACCTGAGCGAAGAAGCAGCTATCCCAACCAAACTGCCGATATTAAGCTTGAAGCAAACCTGGAATACCGGTTTGACCTGTTCTGGAAACTCGAAGGGGCATTGTTTTTGGATGCCGGTAATATCTGGGCGATCAGCGATGAAGATGAAAGGGAAGGGGCCCTGTTTCAATTGAACAGCTTTCATAAGGATATTGCCGTGGGTACCGGTATCGGAGCCAGATTGGACCTGTCCTTTTTTATTTTCAGACTTGACCTTGGTGTGAAAATGAGGGACCCTTCAGCAGAACAGGGAAACCGTTGGTTACCTGGTAATCGAAGTTACGGTCGGGAGGATTTCACCTTGAACCTAGGAATCGGTTATCCATTCTGATTATGCAGGCAGATAGGATCACGGAGGAAAAAGTCGAATAGCAACTAATTATATTACAACACTTTAACAAAAAACAGTACTTGTAAAAAGGGTATTCAGTATTTTATTTCTAAATTTGCGCACAATTCAAAGAATAATTAATAATCCATTAACTCATACAAACCATGTCCCATAAAATCTTAGATCATGTAAAGCCCGGTGTACTTACCGGTGATGATATTCAAACCGTATTCCAAATTGCCAAGGAAAACCAGTTTGCCCTTCCGGCAGTAAATGTGGTGGGAACCAACTCAGTCAATGCCGTCCTTGAAGCAGCCAGGGTGGTTAATTCTCCGGTAATAATTCAGTTCTCCAACGGAGGTGCTGCTTTTTTTGCCGGAAAGGGATTAAAAGTTGAAGGACAGGGTGCAGAGGTCGCCGGTGGAATTTCCGGAGCAAAGCACGTTCATATGATGTCTGAACTCTACGGTGTACCTGTGATACTTCATACGGACCATGCTGCCAAAAAACTTCTCCCATGGATCGACGGACTTCTGGACTATGGGGAGAAGCATTATGAAAAGTATGGCAGGGCCCTGTACAGTTCTCATATGCTTGATCTTTCCGAAGAACCTTTGGAAGAAAATATCGAGATCTGCAAAAAATACCTTGAGAGGATGTCGAAGCTGGGAATGACCCTTGAAATTGAACTTGGGGTAACCGGTGGTGAGGAAGATGGGGTTGACAATACCGGAATTGATAACTCTCTTCTTTATACACAGCCCGAAGAAGTGGCCTATGCTTACGAGGAACTGATGAAAGTTTCTCCCAATTTCACTATTGCAGCATCCTTTGGAAATGTTCATGGAGTTTATAAGCCCGGGAATGTTAAGCTTACTCCGAAGATCCTGAAAAATTCCCAGGAGTTTATCAAAGACAAACTCAATACCCAGGATAATCCGGTCGATTTCGTATTCCATGGAGGCTCCGGGTCCTCTAAATCCGAAATTCAGGAGGCTATATCCTACGGTGTGATCAAAATGAATATAGATACCGATACTCAGTGGGCATTCTGGGATGGGATTCGGAAATTCGAGAGCAAAAATCACGATTACCTGCAGGGACAAATTGGAAATCCCGAAGGAGAAGATAAGCCCAACAAGAAATATTACGATCCCAGGAAATGGCTCAGGGAAGGTGAAGTAGCCATGGTAGAGCGTTTAAAAACCGCATTTGAAGACCTGAATAATCTCGACCGGTTGTAGTCTGATATCGGCGAATTTCTTTCGGCATATAAATAAATTTGCATTAAACAAACCCCTTGCAGATTTCGTTTATATGCCGTTTTATTATATGTTTGAAGGCAAAAATCTGGCATCCTAATCAGTTTATCTATGGCATCAATTCCTTCTCCCGAAAGGGATAGTTTCAGTAGTAAATTCGGTGTGATTGCTGCAGCCGCCGGGTCTGCGATCGGTCTGGGGAATATCTGGAGATTTCCATATGTTGCCGCTGAAAACGGGGGAGGAGCCTTCCTGTTCATATACCTTATCAGCATTTTGTTGATCGGATTACCGGTAATGCTCTCGGAATTTGTTATTGGAAGGGGAGCTCAGCAAAATGCCTATGGATCCTTTCGGAAGCTGGCCCCGGGTAAACCCTGGTATCTTATCGGGTTTATGGGGGTGCTAGCTGCCTTTATGATTTTGGCATTTTATACTGTAGTTGCAGGTTGGACTCTTGAATATCTGTACCAGTCTTTCACCGGAAATCTTTCCGGTAAAAATCCCGCACAACTGGGGGAGATGTTTGATGATTTCAGTCAGAATTCAGTCAGGCCCATATTATGGTTCATCATTTTCATGGGACTAACGGGATGGATAGTAATTGCCGGAGTGAAGAACGGCATTGAGAAGTATGCCAAATTTCTGATGCCCCTTCTCCTGGTAATGTTGGTTGGAATGAGTATTTATGTACTTACATTTGAAGGAGCCTCCGAAGGATTGCGTTTTCTTTTCAAACCTGATTTTACCAAGATAACCCCAAAGGTCATACTTGAGGCCCTGGGGCAGGCATTCTTCTCACTCAGCATTGGGATGGGAACTTTGATTACGTACGGATCCTATATTCAAAAGAGGGATAATCTGGGTAGCACTGCTGTCTCTGTGGCAGGAGCCGATACATTTATTGCTATCCTCGCCGGAGTCGCTATTTTTCCGGCACTCTTTGCCTTTGTTAATGTCGACCAACTCAGTCCTGAACAGATCGCCGGGGAAGGGCTGGTTTTTATTACCCTGCCCAGCATCTTATTTAGCATCCCCGGAGGCGGGATCCTGTCAACCGTATTCTTTATACTGTTGTCGGTTGCAGCCCTTACATCAACCATTTCCGTGCTTGAAGTAATTGTGGCATATTTTGTTGAGGAGCTGAAAATGGTCCGTCAAAAAGCCACCGTAGTGGCATCGATAACGGTTTCGGTTTTAGGGATATTGAGCATATTTTTCTCAGGGTTATTCGGATTCTTGAATTTCACCACGGCAAATATTCTGCTCCCCCTGGGAGGCTTGTTTATTGTGCTCTTTGTAGGATGGTACCTTGGCAACCGAAAGACAAGAGAGGAACTCAGCAATGACGGGAAAATTAAGGCATCCTATGTTCCTGTCTACCTTTTTCTGGTAAAATTCATAGCACCGGTGGCCATTGCTATTATTTTCGCCTACGGGATCCTAAATTCCGTGAAAAATCAAAGCACTAAAAATCAGAATCCCGCACAGAAGGAGCAGCCTGTTTTGGAACAGGGGGATTAGTTTTTTCTTATGCTGCCTTCTCCTGGCAATCTCTGGCTATATATTTAAAGCCTGATGCACAGGTTTCGGAATTATTTTAATTACAGCCGAAAGGAAATGCATGTTTTATATGCATTGAGTTTACTTATTTTCCTGATACTATTGGTTTCAGGTTTTATCAAACCCAGGATGACCTTGTTACCTGGAGTTCCTCCTGAGATAAAAGAAGAAGCTGAAAAATTCGCAGCTGCCATGAAAGCTGCCGAAGAAGCTGAATTCCTTGACCGGAAAATCGAGAAAGATTACCCTCCTGATTACACGGAATTGGATTTAGTTTCAGAATTTGACCCTAATACTGCAAGCCGTGAAATCCTGTTAAAAGCGGGTATTACAAGGCATGGAGTCAATTCTCTGTTAGCTTACAGAGAAGCAGGGGGTAGATTCCGCTCAGCCGGGGATCTAGAAAAGATCTATGGAATTTCAAAGGAAAGTGTATTGAAATTACACTCGCGGATCCGGATCGATAGCAGTTTTTTGATCCCTGATCAGAAGCTCTTTTCTGAAAGAGAAGAGGAGGTGCATTACGAAAGGATGGATATTAATCTGGCAGAGTTTAACGATTTCATCTCACTTCCGGGTGTGGATGGTAAACTTGCGGCCAGAATTCTTAAGTACCGTGAGCTTTTGGGTGGCTTCCATGATCCGGGACAATTGAGAGAAGTCTATGAAATGCCTGACAGTCTGATAGTTAATTTTGATTCTCTATTTCATTTTACCCACGAAAAATTGAAGGCGTTACCCCTACATCAGGGGGAATACGCTGCTTTGTTAAGGCATCCTTATCTTGACCGCAAACAGGTGGATGCTTTGCTTGAACTTAGGAGATTTTCCAAGGAAGAAATAACCCAACAGCAATTGAAGGAAAGCGGAATCTTTGAAACCGGGCATTTGCAAAGAGTGCTGCCTTATTTGCCCGAAAAGTAATCAGACAAACAAGTATTTTTTTTTGGGATTTTCTGGAATTTTCCATTTAAAATTGTTACTTTTAGGACAACAGTAGTTAACAATAATTTGACCTTGTTTTTTTTAATGAGCGCTTGTGATGGAGAAGATTGAAAAAAATAAATTTTTATTTTGAAAATTACTAAAGGTTTGTTTACATTTGCGGCTCATTAAAAAAGGAGAAAAATATGATAATTATTCCTGTTAAAGAAGGGGAAAACATTGAAAGGTCTCTCAAGAAATTTAAGAGAAAATTTGAGAGAACCGGAGTAATCAAGGAGCTCAGAAGTCGTCAGGCTTATACTAAACCTTCAATTCAGAAAAGGCAACAAAAACTCCGGGCCATCTATATTCAAAAGATACAGCAGGAGGAGGAATAATTCTCATTGACACTACAGGGTTCAAAAACGTACCCGGTTTATGGTGTTCAAAGAAGAGTTTATTTCATATTTAGAATCGGAAAAACGCTATTCACCTCATACCATTCTCTCTTACAGGAATGACCTGGAACAATACGAAGCTTTCTTGAAGGAATCAGGTTTAGAAGAAGAGAGTTTTCTCACCACCTCTATACGTTTCTGGGTTGTACACTTGCTTGAATCCGGAATCGAACCGGTCTCTGTCCACAGAAAATTATCCTCCCTTAGTACCTATTTTCGTTTTTTACTTCGCAGGAAAGTTATAAGCACCAACCCTGTTGAACGGGTTATTAAACCCCGGCAATCTAAAAGAATTCCACTTTACGTGGAAGAAGAAAAGCTAAATCCTTATCTCAATCTTTATCCTTTTCCCAACGATTTTGGAGGCAAGCGTGACAGGCTGATCGTGGAGGTTCTTTATCAGTGTGGTTTGAGAAGATCCGAGCTTGTTTCACTCACGATTAAGCAGGTGGACAGGGGACGTAAACAGATAAAGGTAAAAGGTAAGCGGGAAAAGGAGAGAATTATTCCGGTAAGCGATTCCCTAATGTCCATGCTTGAAGATTACCTTGAGGATAGATCGGAAAAGTTTGGTGCGGCCGGAATTCCTCAGCTTTTTCTTACGGATAGAGGAGCTCCTCTATATCCTGAATTTGTATATCGCAAGGTTCAGACCTTCCTGAGTCATATAACCACACTTGAGAAAAAAAGTCCGCATATACTAAGGCATACTTTTGCAACCCACCTATTGAACAAAGGAGCCGATTTAAATGCTATAAAAGAACTTCTGGGTCATGCCAACCTTTCGGCCACCCAGGTTTATACACACAATAGTTTTGAGAAGTTAAAGGATGTTTATCAAAAAGCTCACCCCAGAGCTACTTAAGAAAGGAGGCTTATTATGAATTTAAAGATTCATTCCATTCATTTCAACGCAGATAAGAAACTGCTGGATTTCATTGAAAAAAAGTTAAACAAACTCCTGGTTTTCTATGAAGACATTATCGGTGCTGAGGTTTTTCTCAGACTGGAGAATGTTGAGGATAAGGAAAACAAGGTTGCTGAAATTCGCCTGGACATTCCGGGCGCCCCTGTTTTCGCAAAAAAACAGTCATCTTCCTTTGAAGAATCCACAGACAATGTAATCGCTGCACTACGGCGGCAACTTCAAAAAAATAAGGCAAAATTAAAACGAGCCTGACCTACCTTAATTTTGAAGATTATTTTTTGTGATATAATCAAAATATTTTTACATTTGCAAACCGTTTTCCGGGGGTACTCCCCCCGGTTTCTTTTGAAAAGGCCGATGTAGCTCAGTTGGTCAGAGCAGCTGATTTGTAATCAGCAGGTCGTGGGTTCGAATCCCTCCATCGGCTCTTTAAAAAGATCCATTTATTGAGGGGAAATAAAGCGAAATTTGGAGAAAAAGCGGAGTTAAAGGCCTGTCAGAGAAAATGTGAATAAAATACGGTTTGTTCTTATTTTATTGGAAATCTTTAACTATCTTTGCAATTCCGTTTTTGGAGCTGTAAAGTTTTGAAAATTAGGGGGAGATACCAAAGTGGCCAACTGGGGCAGACTGTAAATCTGCTGGCGTATGCCTTCGGAGGTTCGAATCCTCCTCTCCCCACAGAGGTATTAACAGTAGAATCCCTGTATTGTTTTTTGAATTCGTTTTTCGAAAAGTTGACACTTGCGGGAATAGCTCAGTTGGTAGAGCACAACCCTTCCAAGGTTGGGGTCGCGAGTTCGAGCCTCGTTTCCCGCTCTATACATAAGAGTACGCCGATGTAGCTCAGGGGTAGAGCGTTTCCTTGGTAAGGAAGAGGTCCTGGGTTCAAATCCCAGCATTGGCTCAACATATTGTTAACGAATAAAATAAGGTAAACAAGTAGCAAATTAATTAAACAAAGTTATGGCTAAGG
>CAZNFR010000035.1:0-32152 GCA_964572225.1 uncultured Bacteroidaceae bacterium | reverse complement strand
GTGGGCAATGCGGGATTCGAACCTGCGACTTCTACCCTGTCAAGGTAGCACTCTAAACCACTGAGTTAATTGCCCTGAATTTTTCCCAAAATTAATAAAAATTTAAGGAATCAGACCTGCATACTTTGCGGATTTGGATCCGGGCATAAAGTCATCCATAATCTTATCTGCCCGAAAATTGAACGAAAGTGCAACATAAAAAAGGTTGGTTCTTTTAAAAACGGAATAATCCACTTCTTCGCCAAAATCCCTTCCGGTAAAATCCCGGTTAAGAAAATCGTTCGGATAATACTTGAATTTCAGGTTTATTCCTTTGGGGAATTGGATTCCGGCGAAAAAGGAGGGGGCAAACAGATCGGTCCGGTCACTGAACCATTCGGAATACTTGGATTTATTTCCATCCACAAACTGTTTTTGTTTGTAGTGAAAAAAGAGTTCGTACTCTCCACCGCCGTAGACGTAAAAATGATCCTTAAAGGAACCGATCTTTATACCGAGGGGAATTCCAAGGGCATAGGTCCGCCTCTTCATTTTAATATCATTGTCATTCTCGGTGATAAATCCAATGTTTCTGAGTCCGTATCCCGTAAAAAATCCAACATAGTCGTTAATATCGAAGTGGACATTGTTTCCCAAATGAAGGAAGAGGGTAAATCGGACAATATTCTTTAGATCTTCCCCTTCTTTTTCGATATCAACGAAAGAGAAAATAATTTCACCTCCCGTAGTGGTATAAACCCGGTCTGTCTGGGAGTAAGTAAACTGGCTGAGCGCCAGAGCTATAAATACCAGAACTGCAAGCTTTTTCATAGGTATAAGTATATTAAATGATTGTTTTTGATATAGTTGTATTTTTTTTCGGGAATTTGGCTTTAAGTGATCCTTACCATGGATTTATAGTTATTCAGAAATTTCTTTTTCTTCTTTGCCTTATTTTATCACGAAGCATGGAAGTTTATATCTATAAAAATAGAGGATAAATATTACCTTTCAAACAGGTTCCCAAGGATATTATTATCTTCCTTTCCCCTGTTTCTTCCGAAGGGGGCAATAGCCTGAATCAGTTTACGGATGGGCATGGACTGTAACCAAAGCTTTCCGGTTCCGCTCAGGGTAGCCAGGAAGAGTCCTTCTCCTCTAAAAAGCATGGATTTGAGTCCGCCGCTGGTCTCAATATTGAAATCCAGTCCGGGTTCGTAAGCAACGACACATCCTGAGTCAATTCTTAGGGTATCGTTTACAAGTGTTTTTTCGATTACGGTCCCCCCTGCATGGATAAACACATTTCCATCACCTTCGAGTGTCTGAAGAATAAAGCCTTCACCACCGAAGAGTCCGGTGCCCAGTCTTCTGTTAAGCATTACCGAAAGTCTGGTACCCATGGCAGCACAAAGGAACCCGTCTTTCTGTACAATAAGTTTCCCTCCCAGGGTCGACAAGCTTAATGGGATTACAGTTCCGGGATAAGGGGCAGAAAAGGAAACTCTTTTTTTGGTATGGGAACGATTGGTGAAGTGGGTTAAAAACAGGGATTCCCCAGTAAGCAATCGTGATCCGGCCGAAAACAGTTTTCCCATGAGTCCCTAGTCAGGAGCCGATCCATCCCCCATTTTTACTTCAAATTCAATTCCCGATTCCATATATACCATGGATCCGGCTTCGGCGATCACGGTTTCGAAGGGATCAAGTTCAACCTCCACCAACTGTATGTCATCACCAATGATTTTATAATCAATCTCATGTGCCTTCAAACGAAGTAGTATTTTTTACAGATTCAGAAAACCATTTAATCAATATGCCCTTAATGTCTTCCATTTTAACAGGTTTCGCTATGAAATCGTTCATTCCGGCCGAAAAAGCTTCATCCCTGCTCTTCTTATCGTCGCTGGCTGTCATGGCAATTATGGTAATATTCTTATCTGTATTACGGATTTGCCTTGTTGCCTGTAAGCCATCAAGTTCAGGCATATAAATATCCATAAAAACAAGATCGAATTTTCCAGCTGAGGTTTTCTGAACGGCTTCCTCTCCATTCCTGGCAATTTCGATATCGAAATGCATATTTTTGAAGAGTGTCTGAAGTACTCTCTGATTCAACAGGTTATCCTCTGCCACAAGGATTCTTAGATCCGATCGGATTTTCTGGATATTGGGCTTTATTTTCAACGCTTCCGTTACATTTGGGAAGGTTTCCTGTAAAATTTTAAAGACCTCCGTTTCTTCATAAGGCTGAATAAGATAATAATCCACACTCAGATTTCGGCTCCGGAGGTAGTTTCCGTGTCTGTCGTTCGAGCTAATGATAATAAGCGGGAACCTGGATGAGATTTCATTTTCTTTGAGTACATGAGCCAGGGCAAACCCATCCTCACCGGGCTTATCCGCAATGATGATCAGTTGGTAAAGTTTGATTTTTTGTTGAATATGAAAAACAACCGAGTCCAATTCCTCATCGTTGTAAACCCTGTAATTGTAGTTTATCCCGTATTCGTCCAGAAGGCGATGTATCCTGTCGGTTCCATCCTTTTCCCTGGTGAGGATTAGCGCAGTTACCTGATTAAAGCTGGTAATATTGCCATAATCAAAGTTCTTTTCTTCTTTTTCATCGGAATATACCTCACAGGTAAAACTGAAGCGGCTTCCTGGCTGGCTGCCGTTAAGATCGGGATTCAGCGGACTTTCAACCCATATTTCCCCATTCATCAGTTCAACCAGCTGCTTGGCGATTGCCATTCCCAGACCTGTTCCCCCGAAACGCCGCTGGGTGGATTCTTCAGCCTGTTCATAGCTTCCAAAAATCTTAGTGATCAGATCGGGATGGATCCCAATTCCTGTATCCTCCACGGTAAAGAGAAGCATTATTCTATTGGAATACCCATCGGTTCTTTTTACCCTTACACGGATCTCCCCTTCGTTGGTAAATTTCACAGCATTGCTCAGGAGGTTGGAGATGGTTTGTCTGAGCCTGAGTGGATCCCCGATAAGACGGTCGGGTACTTCATCTCCGATATCCATCAAAAGTTTGAGTCCTTTTTGTTCCGCCTGTATTTTGAAAAGTCCATAGGAAAGTCTCATTTCATCCCGAAGACTGAAAGGAATTTCTTCCAGCATCATTTTGCCTGCCTCAATCTTAGAGAAATCCAGAATGTCATTGATTACCGCCAGAAGAAGATCGGCCGATTTCTTGATAATTTCAACTTCTTCCTTTACCTCGCTGTTCAGTTTTGATTTTAGCAGATTTTCGGTTATCCCGATTATTCCGCTCATGGGGGTTCTGATCTCGTGGCTCATTTTGGCGAGAAAATCGGATTTTGCCAGATTGGCTGCCGCTTCCTGCTTCCGGGATTTTTCGAGATGGGAAACATCAATCAGGACGCTAATGGTCAGTTCTTCACCGGCAATAAATCTCTTCTCGTCCTTTCTGAAAATGACCACCTCATATCCGTCCTTCTCATAGTGCAGGAACTTGTCGGTGTCCAGGGGTTGATTCATGCTTTCGTTCAACAGATATTTGTTGGTTACCAGGAACTGGTCATCAATATTTTTACCGATCAGTTCTTCGTCGTTCTTTAGGAAAAGCATTTTTTGCGCGGTTTGATTGATCATTTTAATGATCCCGTTGGTATCCATAATTAGCAAACCCACCGGAACATGTTCCACAATCATTCGCATTTCGAGAAGCTGACTTCTAAGGTACTCCTGGACCAGTTTTTGTTTTCTGATATAATAAAGCAGGAAAAAAAGCAGGATAAGGATAATCAACATACTGATGATACCCAGCAGGAGGTTACGGTTAATGAAAATATCCATTAGTCTGCCCGTGTTCATGGTGAATACAATCCCCAAATCATGATTGATCACCTCAAGAGGATAATAGGCTGAAATAACCGATTGATGTTGGTTCCTATCCATCATTCTGTGATCAATTATTCCCTCCTTTAGTTCCAGGATGCTGTCTGTGATCATCTCAATTCCCTCGATTTCCATACTTACTTCATGGTTTGAAAAAACTACAGAGGTGTCGGTTTTTAAAAGCCATTGCCATTGAATGCCCTCAATTCGATAAAGATCAAAGATATTTTTCAGGTAATTCTCTATGTCAATCCCTATCACGATATTACCCATAAGCTGATCCTTACGAAAGTATGGGAAATAACTCATATACCTTCCACCGGTAGATAGGATCATATCCCGGTTTTTCAGATTATTATCACTTTGACGGGAAAAGGTATCCACCACAAATTCATCGTCTTCATTTATATAGATACCCATGTAATTATTTTCGTTATCATAGAGCGAAATATCGGTGATCAGGTCCCGGTATTTCGCATAGAATCCCTCCAGATCACGACCTATGTTGAATATCACATCTCTATCCTCGAATACCAAGTGCATGCGATTTATGTTCTTGTAAATGATCCGCGTGAGATCATTCTCATAGTTGGAGATTGTTTTCTCAACATGGCTGCCGCAAAGCTGGGTTTGTCTCAGCAGCACTTCTTTCTGGAAATCAGTCTGAGCATTTTTAATCAGACTAAAAAATACGAGATTCAGACTGATGATAACCAGGAGAACAAGGGAAACGATTAGGTAGATCTTTTTCACAGGAATAAAAATCTTTCTAGAGTTTTGTGCTTAGTTACATACAATTTCTTTTCCGCCGACATTTTACCTTTTGCTTATCCTAAACGAATATAATCAGGATTCTTAACATAAAAAAATTCCATAATCTTCAGGATTCCATCTGAATGGCATCCGGTAATCCCAATGCCTCCCGGATAACCTGTTTCCATATCAGGTATCCCTCACGATTCATATGTATTCCGTCTTCAATAAAAATATCCGTTTTTAGAAGTCCCTGATCATTAAACATGGGGGTTGCCACATCAACATAAAAAACATCCTCAACGGCATCGGTATACTCTTTTATTGCCGTATGCACTTTCTGGTATTTATCCCACAAATGCATCCTTTTGATGGCCGGTTTAGGGGAAATCAGAAAAATCCGGGTTTCGGGATTTGCTTTCTTTACTTTTTCGACAAACAAACGGATGTTTTCGACAACCTCCTCGGGGCTCAGGCCTGCAGGCACATCGTTATCTCCTTCATAATAAATTACGGTTGAAGGCTTATAGGGAATCACTATATCATCTACATACATCAGGGCTTCCTTACTGGTGGAGCCTCCAAAACCGCGATGTACCGCATTCAGTTCAGGAAAATCCTGGTATATGCAGGTCCACATACGTATGCTGGAACTACCGATAAAAACCGTACCCCCGGGCTCAGGCAGGGCGATCGCATCCTGCATTTTAAAAACTGATATTTCCCTTTCAAAACTAGGAGGTGTTAAGGAATCGTAAACCCTGGGAGCGATGAGCAGCTCATGGAAACCCAAAGGGATATTATCTGCATATACAAAAAGTGTATCCCTTGAGGGATCTATTGGTAGATTTGGTAAACTCAGGGTCTTTTTAAAGCTTTCCCCTGCAGACATTTCTCTGAGCAAAACCCCCTTTTCCGGATTGACAATCTTGACTTCCGTGTCGGGTTCGAGTCCGAAGACACTCACTTCCAGGTCCCGGTTATCCCTAATTAGCATTCTGGAGCTTCCTTGGACCTTTTCAGGGATCCCCTGAATACGCTCCAGGGTAAACATGGCAAAGGAATTAACATAACTGTGTCCAACCGGAAACAGCACCAACTGATTTCGTTGGGGATCCGCCTTTCGGTCGGAATCATCCACATATACCTGTATAGCCGGTGAACTGAACCCGCTGAGATAATCAGCGCTAATGCGAATCTCCAATGTTCTTTGCTTTCCATCAGCAATGCAAACCGCACTTGTATTAATTTCCGGTTCAGACTTTTCGGTACAATTGTCTTTAAAACGATTCTGCACCAGGGTAAAAACATCCTCTGAACTATTACGAGGAAGGGCAAAGGATATCTGGAGGGTATTTTCGGATCCGCGGTAATCGGAAAGAAATACTTCAATAGCATCGCCATTCCAAGGATTAACGGTATCCATCTGCATGCTGTCGTCCGTGATCTCAGCCAAAATCCCAATCCAATCAACCCCGACAGAAAGTTTTATCCTTGCCTGAAGATCCTCAGCGGCAGGACTTTCCCCAAAAGGATCTGCATAAAGCGGTATCCATGGAATAGCTAACCATTCCGAACCATTCCCGTCAACCACAAAATTATCTACAGGTCCGGCTTTCAGAACCGGGACAGGTACATTCTGGTTCCTGCTATTGCAAGAGGGGTAAAGTAAAAAGGAGAAAACGATAAGAAGCAAAAAGAAGGGCCCTATCTTCATAATCCTGAGTATTTATTCACATTGATTATCATTATCTTGCTAAAATTAAAAAAACATAACAGAAACAAAGACATTATTCCTCCTTGGCACGTACTTTCACCATAAAATCCTTTCTTGATGAAGGAAAAAAAATTCCCATCCTGGATGTTCGATCTCCGGGGGAATATAATAAGGGCCATATTCCAGGAGCCTTATCTTTTCCTTTGTTCTCTGATGATGAAAGAAAAATGGTCGGTATTACTTACAAAAAGCATGGCCGAAAATCTGCTATACGTAAGGGATTTGAAATCGTTGGGAAAAATTACGGTGAATATCTCAAAAGAATAAAGGAATGGAGTGAATATGATCAGGTTTGTATGTATTGCTGGCGGGGAGGTATGAGAAGCGGCTCCATGGCATGGTTGCTCGAAAGGAAGGGGAAGAGTGTTATTCTTTTAGAAGGAGGATACAAAAGTTTCCGGCGGTACCTGAGACAATACTTTGCAACTGAGAGAAAACTAAATATTCTCGGTGGATTGACAGGTGCGGGAAAAACAGATATTTTGCAGTTGCTGAAGGAAAATGGGGAAGCCGTTGTTGATCTTGAAGCGATTTCAGGGCACAGAGGATCTGCCTTTGGAAACCTCGGTCAAGGTCCACAACCCGTCAATGAACAATTCGAAAATGATTTGTTTGCTGAATTTCAAAACTTCAGTTTCGATACACCTGTATGGCTGGAAAATGAAAGCCGGAGCATTGGGAGGGTAATCATTCCTCCTGAACTTTATTCCATTATGCAAAAATCTGTTCTATTTTTTATTGAAGCTGACAGAGAATCAAGGATTCACCGCATCGTCAGGGACTATGGTTCCTTTCCTTCCGGGGATCTGATCGCCTCCATCGAACGAATACAGAAAAAGTTAGGCAGACAGAGGACACAAGCTGCCATTGAAGCAGTAAATACAGGCCACTATTATCATGCCGTCAACATCATCCTCGATTACTATGACAAAACCTATCGGTATTGTCTGGAAGAAAAGCACTTTGCCAGGGTACACAGTTTCGATTCCGGGAATTGCGACCTGCCCACTCTTGCCGGAGCACTTTCTGAAGCTTCGGAGAAGGATCTAAACATGTCAAAATCCAAACAGAAGTGAACCATTTCTACCGAAAGGAAGTTATATTTAAATGGATCAACACAAGGATCCCTCTCCCATTGATTACCCGAAAAAACTAAACTGCACATGGAAAACAAGACTATCATCCAGACCATTGGAGGTATTGCGAAGGAAGAAACCCTTTTCAACCTGACCTCCCACATCATGGAAAATACCTTTGTTTTGGAAAACGATGTACCCTATCCCGGCTATCACGGCAACAATCTTCCTACAGAACCGGTGCCCATATCGGTTTTCCTAATGACCAAAAAGAAGTATTCCACCGAACATATCCTTAGACTGAACCAGAATATCCGTAAATATTTTGATCATCCTTTTGATGCAGTTCCGGGAATTATCTGCATTTATAATGATACTTACCCCTGCATTAGACTACGCGGACTCGATAACTACGAACTGATCGGAGATCTTCAAAAATGCTTTTTCTCTGAAGGGATCAAGTTTATGAAAACCAAAAAGATAAGGGCACGTGGGGTGATCCAGCTGAAGAAACTTTTCAACATCGAACTTTATGATCAGGATATTTACAAGGATCTTGATGACCATAACACTTACTATCTCGATATCAAGCGGCAGGTAAGCTGGGAAAAATTCGCAAGGCTTACCAAAAATGTCAGAAACAACATTGATAAGGACAAGGCGAATTTTGATGCAGCCCTGGGCGCAATCTACACTTCACCTTCCATACTGGATGTGGTGAGGATTTATGGACGTGAGATGGAAATGCAGAAATTAAGGCTCATACAACAAACCTACCATAAGGAACTCGATAAGCTGGGATAGGTCAAATCCCCCTTTCTACCCATTTGTAAAGCTTGTCTGACCTGCGAACGGGCTCCCCAACCGGAAAAGAACAGGAATCTCCTTTCACGGCTTTTTCAACTTTTTTTCGGTCCACTCTCAGTTCGGATATTTCCTGCTCCACGATCCCGGTTGTAGGTCCGGTGATCAGGATCTTATCGCCGACAGAAATCTCACCGGATTCAATCAGAAACTCTGCCACACCCAATTGATCAAAATAATTTTTCCCTTTTCCGACATAAATTTTCTTATGGGTGGATTGAGATCCATAAACATGACTCCATTCACCCAGTCTTTGTCCCACATAATAACCATCCCAGAATCCCCGGTTAAAAACAGATGACAGCCGCAGTTTCCAATCCTCAATCCTGGCTTCGGTATAATCCCCGTCCAGCCATGCATGGATGGCTTCATTGTAACAGGAAGTAACCGTTCTAACATATTCGGGAGATCGGGCTCTGCCCTCTATCTTTAACACCCTAACCCCGGCATCCAGGATCTTATTCAGAAAATGAATGGTCATAAGGTCCTTTGGGGACATAATATACTGGTTGTCGATATCCAGTTCAATATTACTTTCCTTATCCTTTACCGTATATCCTCTCCTGCATACCTGGAAACAGTCACCCCGGTTGGCTGAATGATTCTGCTCATGCAGACTGAGGTAACATTTACCCGAAATGGCCATACAAAGGGCTCCGTGAATGAACATTTCCAATCTGACCGGATTTCCGTCAGGTCCCACAATATCCTCAAGCCGGATCCCTTCAGCGATATTTCTGACTTTTTCCAGATCAAGCTCCCTTGCCAACACCACGGTATCGGAAAAACGGCTAAAGAACTTAAGGGAATCCAGATTACTGATATTCAATTGAGTAGATATATGTACATGAATATTCCGTTTAAGAGCGTAGTCAATAACGGAAAGGTCTGAAGCGATAATGGCATCCACGTTTTTCTCGGCGGCCAGGTCAATAAGATCACGAATCATTCCTAACTCATGATCGTAAACGACAGTATTTAAGGTAAGATAAGCGCGGCAATGGTATTCCCGGGTACGTTCAAGGATCCTGTCCAGGTCCTCAATGGTGAAATTAAAGGAAGAACGTGCCCTCATATTGAGCTTACCGAGTCCGAAATAAACCGCATCGGCCCCACTCCGGAAAGCGGCCTCAAGAGATTCGAAAGACCCGGCAGGGGCTAAAAGCTCAATATCTTCTCTTTTCAGGTTCATGCAAAAAAGCTTTACTTCTTCAGAACGATCCTTATGGTGGTACCTTTGTTGATCTCGGAATGAAGGACAAATATTTTTCCTTCATGGTAAGACTCAATGATCCTCTTTGTTAGGGAGAGTCCGAGTCCCCAACCTCTCTGTTTGGTGGTATAACCAGGTTTGAAAATGGTCTTAAAACTGGATTTCGGTAGCCCTTTTCCGGTATCGCTGATGTCAATGTAGATGATCTGTGTATGGTCCTCTATTTTAATGCGGATATCCCCTCGCCCATCCATGGCATCCATGGCATTTTTACAAACATTTTCAATGACCCATTCGAACAGAGCCTCGTTAAGAGGTACAAAAATCTCCTCATCGGGGGAATTAAAAATAAAATTAATCTTATCCGAACTTCGGGTTAGCAGGTAATTGATGGAATTCCGGATCACATCATTCACGTTGGTGTGCTTCAGAACAGGTTTGGAACCAATCTTGGAAAATCTCTCCGTGATCTTTTCCAACCGGTTAACATCCTTTTCCAGTTCCAAAACCGTGTTCTTGTCCGGATACTCCTGCTTGAGTATGGCCACCCAGGCATTAAGAGAGGAAGTTGGGGTTCCCAGCTGATGCGCAGTTTCTTTGGACAATCCGACCCAGACCTTATTCTGTTCCGCTTTGCGTGAAGTACTGAAAGCAAAATAAGAAACCATGATAAACAAAACAATGACAGCCAGCTGAATATAAGGAAAATACTGAAGCCTCCTCAATAGAATGGAATCTCTGTAATAAAGGTAATTTACATCCCCATCGCCCAAATCGATCACCATTCTCTCATTTTCATCTTCCATCCTCGATAACTGATTATCAAGGTACTTTTCGTTATTAACCCGGGTAGTATCCAAATTACGGTAGGCCATAATCTGTCCGCCACTATCCGTAAGGATCACAGGTACAGTTTCATTATTCAGTATCACGGATAGGGGAAAGCTCAATTCCTCCTGGTCGTGAGAAGCATTGATCAGAATATGGGTTGCTTCCGCCCAGAGCTCCACCTTTCTCTTTTCTTCGGTTGAAAGGTCCTCTACCAAACGGTTGGTATAGGTCAGAGAACTAACCCCGATAATTACAGCGATCAGAAAAAGGTAAAGTTTCCAGCGCTGCTTCCTCTCGTAAATGTTCAAAGCTTGCAATGGTTTTGCTTATTTATTATTTCGTTAGAAAACTTCAAGGCAAAATTAACATATTATCCAAATAAGAGAAACGGGTACCAGCTACCTTCTCTTCCTTCGGTTACCAGTGCTGTCCTTTTTCGCAGCCGGCTCTTCTTCGTCCCAGTCAATAATGAATTTTGGGGAACCCTTTTGTTCCCCCGCGTTATTAACCGCGCTATCTCTGGCAAACAGACCAAATTCTTCGTTAAGGATGTTTTTCAGGTTCCGCTTCTCATCCTGAATATCCTCTTTGACATTAACCACAGCCTGTTTTTGATTATACTTTATTTTCACATCATCCGAAAGTCCGGTAAGGGACAAATAAATACTTGCCCTCCTCGGATCCTCTTCAACCACAAAGTTTTCTTCGTTTTCTTTCTTGGCACGCCCAGCCTTCCGTGTGAGTAATTCACTTAGTCTAACCTTCAACCTGTAATCAAGGTAATTATCAAAACTATGTGTCCCCGAAAGATTTATGTTGAATGCAGATGATGAAATATCCATTTCAGGAATAAAAATGTTCCCGTTTTCGATTAGAATCTGGTTTTCCAGGGTGGAAAACTGTATCCTTTCCAGTTCCTCAACTTCGATAAACTTTGATAATCTCCGGGCCGGTTCAAAATCTACCAACTCACCCGATTGGATGAGAATATCGGCTCGGGTATACAACTGCTGCCTGTCCATTTTCCATAATGAATCGAAGGTGGCCGTAAAAGTCACATCAGCGAAAAGGATGCCCTCCAGATTATCATCCCGGATAAAATCCTGTCCGAAATTATGGAAGGATGTAAACAAATCCTTAATCCTGATGCTTTCCAATTCGGCAACGGACCGGATTTCCACACCCTTCCCCGGCTTTTCCGTTAAGGCAGCTTTTCCTTTGAAACTACCCCCCGAATTCCTGAAACCCATGTTTTCCAATCCGATAAATCCATTCTGATACTTCAATCCGGCAGAGAAATCCTCCGCAATAAATTTTCCGGCAGAAATCGAACCTGCCCTCAGATCAACGTCTGCTCTCAAAAGATCCGGAAACAGATCGGATTTTTCTTTTGTCTTTCCCTCCTCTTTTCTATTCCCAATCAGTGGATCCAGATTCAGTCCTTCGGTCTGAATTTCGCCTGTCAGCATCAAGGGAAAATCGCCGGAAAAGATATAACGGCTAACATTGTCAATTCTCAGAACCAGAGAGGTTCTCATACCATTAAGGATAAATTCTGCATCCGGATACCAGCTGTTGCCTGCAAAATCCATTTTTCCATTCATCTCCCTTATCTCCATCCCCGGTTTCAGGTCAAAGCTTACATTCTCCAGCCCTAAACTACCGGCAATACCCCCTGCAAAAAAATCCTCCAGCTTCAGATTTTTGGCCGACTGAAAACGGGTTCGAAGCGTCAGATCGCTGATCAGCTTCCCTTTGAAATTGCTCAACCCTTCCTCAACGACCAAATCATTCAAAACCGAAATATCCACCTCACCCTCCAGATCCAGATCCAGATAAGGACTTTTCAGATTTTCGATCATGAGCTTTCCCTCAAGATCTGACCTGTAATCCCGGAAACTGAATTTTTCCACCGTAATCATGGTAGACTCAGGAGAAGTCTTTTCCCCGTTGCTGAATTTTCCCAAAAGCCTCAGATTACGTATCTTCCTTTCCTTCCATATCATTTCATGGATGTCCAGTTTCCAGGCAGCTTCAATCAATGGGGTTTCAACCTGTGAGAAAGGACCTTTTGCACGAATGGCAATATCGGCCTTTCCTCCGGCTTTCCCGGGCAACTTATCCTTCAGGTTTTCCGGTAAAGAAGTCATAATTGCTGAAAGGTTAACATCCCGGCTGGCAAATTCCAGATCCATTTGGGTTTCCTTACCCATTTCCAGGTTCCCCCTCGCCGACATTCGGATATTGTTTAAGACCAAATCCCCTTTATCAATGGTGTAAAGGCTGTCTTTTACATTCATCACCAACCTCAAATCAATTTCATGGTGATCGGCATAGGAAATGCCCTCCCTCTCCAGGCTGACGATGGTAAAGCCGGCAGCCGTACCCAGCGAAAAATCCGAGCGGGAGAACTTACCCTTCAGAAGTATATCTTCTACCTGGGTATAGGCACTGATATTTTTGACAAGATTGGTAAAGTAAAAATCAAAATTACTTAACCTTACCGCCTCTATTTCAAAGGCTTTTCCTTCTTCTTCCTTTCCTTGCATTTGGGAACTGAGGATGCGGAAATTGGTTCCGGCACCGGAATCGGTAAGCATATTCAACTTTCCGTTGAGAGCATATATCCTTTTCACCCGGTACTTGCCCCTTATTACGTCGATCACGTTAAGCTGGAGAAATATTTTATCGGCACTCAGGAGGGTATCCACAGGGATCCTGAACTGTTCCCGGTTAAAGGTATTCGAGGACCAAACGGTTACCTCAGTGAAAACTACCGAAAGGTAAGGGATTCGGGAAAAAAATGAAATGTCAATATCTTCAACGCTTACTTTGGTCTCCAGTTGTTGATTAATTTGCTCCAGGGTATACTCCTTAATCCGATCTCCGTACTTATTCGCAAGGATCAATCCTGCCCCGGTAAAAATTATCAGGGAGATCAGAAAAACAAGGATCACGGTTGTGATGATCTTTCGTATGGTCCTGAAAACCTTTCTCACTGGTTTATCCTTTGTATTTAATTTTGCTCAGGGAATCAACTCTTTCAGAATCATCTGGTAATGAGGGATACAGATAGGATCTGCAGATCGAATTTCTCTAAATTGCAGACTGAAGGTTCATTCCGGCTTATCCAAGACTGTTTTCATAGATAAACACGGGAAGGCCCTGGTTTATTATTTACCCAGTAAATAATTAAGGACAGAGCCGGTTTCTTTTTCTTCCGGCAAACGGGAATGTCGGAAAATCCTTGCTGAACGCAAACCATATAGCTTCAGCTCTGTTCCCTCCAACCTCAATAGGGTCCCTTCGCGAAGTCCGACTACATAAACCTTGGGATTGACTTCCAAAAACTCTTCAATCCGGGCCTCCCGTGTTTCTCCGGCATGTCCTTCCGGATTCGCATCCAGGTAATGGGGATTGATTTGAAAGGGGATAAATCCGAAAGCATTGAAGGAATCAGGTTCAATGACCGGCATATCATTGGTGGTCTTTATGGTGGGACAGGCAAGGTTGGATCCGGCACTCCATCCTATATAAGGGGTACCCGATTTCACCTCATCACGGATCACTTCAATAAGATTTTGATCCTGAAGGGTTTTCAAAAGGTGCCAGGTATTTCCTCCGCCTACCATAATACAATCGGCATTCCGGATCAAATCACCCTGGTTACTTTGATTATGGACCGATTCTACGGTATAACCTACCGGGGTAAGTTTGGTTCTTACCATTTCCAGATAATCATCATAAGAAAAACTCACTGCTGCATAGGGGACAAAAGCACAATTCAGTTTTTTGGGTCCCAGGAAATCACGAATATAGGGAACGGGGTATTCCAGATACTCCTCCCCTGAATTGGTTGAATTACTGAATAATAATAATCTCATAATTTTTCCTTCTTTTGATATGCTACAAAGGTAACATCTGGAAATACAAGAGTATTAAAAATTATTCACAAAATCGGGAAATTCGGATTAACTCTCCTGGGTGACCCCTACATTGAGAAATCGGGACATCTTACTGAATAGAAGATCGATATCGATGGGTTTAGAGATATAATCATCACATCCTGCCTGAAAGCTTTTTTCCCTTTCACCAGACATGGCATATGCGGTCTGGGAAATCACCGGCAAATCAGGCCTGAGAAGCTTTATATTCTCCGATGCTTCATACCCGTTCATTTCGGGCATTTGTATATCCATCAGAACAAGGTCGATCGAATCGTTGCTTTTAACCTCACTTACCGCCTGTTTTCCGTCTTTGGCACGGATGATGGTGATTCCGGTTGATTTCAGGGTAGACTTTAGAAAGATAAAATTGTTATTATCGTCTTCTGCAATAAGAACCACTTTGTTGGACCATTGAAAGCTCCCTGGTTCAACATCGGTCTGAATGTAATGAATGGCCCTGTTTTGAACTTCCATCAGAGGAATGGTGAAATAAAAGCGGGTTCCGGTTCCTTCCTCGGATTCCACCCAAATTTTTCCTTTCATGAGTTCCACCAGGTGTTTGGAAATGGAAAGTCCGAGACCTGTTCCCCCATACTTCCGGTTCAGGGAATCTTCCACCTGTCTGAATCGATCGAATATGATTCGGGTATTTTCTTCCGTCATGCCAATTCCGGTATCCTTCACATGAAACCTTATTGTTTTTCCGTCAGGTATAGTATAACCGAACCGGATTTCTCCTGTGTCCGTAAATTTTACGGCATTCCCTATAAGGTTGGTAAGGATCTGCCGCAGTCGGAATAGATCGGAGCGAATGATGAAACGCTGATTCTCCATTTTCTTTTCGCAAATGAGCTTAATCTCATGCTTCTCTTTCTGTTCCAGAATCTGGCTGAATGTTTTGTAGAGGCCATCCATCAGCAGATTGATGTCACTATCCTGTTCCTTTACCTTGAGCTCACCGGCTTCGATCTTTGCGGTATCAATAATGTCATCAATAAGATTAAGCAGAACATCTCCGCTCATTTGTATGTATTTAATATATTCAGCCTTATCCTCCTCGTCCACCTCCTTTTTGGTCATCAGACTGGTAAAACCGATGATGGCATTCATGGGGGTCCGGATCTCGTGCGACATGTTTGCCAGGAAGGCTGATTTAAGCCGGTCGGATTTTTCCGCTTTCCGCTTTTCTCTTTCCAGAGCCTCGATGTATTTTTTCCGTTCGGTATGGTCTATGATTATACCCCGATAACCCGATATTTTATTGTCTTCGTAGATCGGGTTGGAGTAAACCAAAGCCGGGAAAGTGGTACCATCCTTTCTGAGTGCCTGAAACTCGTTGGTATCGAATTCCTTACCGCCAATGAAGGTATTTTTACTATCCGATATAATTACTTCAATCAGGTTTAGCCCTTCCCGGATATCATTTTTGTTATAACCAAAAGTTTCAAGCCAGGTTTTGTTTACATAACTAAGGTTCCCCACTTCGTTGGTCTCGAAAACACTTTGAGGGAGCATATCGGCCAATTGCCTGTATCTTAGTTCATTGATCCTTAAAGCTTTTTCTGCCTCATCTCTTTCTTCTTCCCGTCTTTGAAGCTGATCAAGCATCTTTAAAAATTCACTGTAAAGAACATTGACCTCATGCTGGGTAATTTTCGTCTCGAGCTTGGTTTCGGCTTTGAAATCCGATTTAATCAGTTTCTGAATTAAATCGGTCAAGGATTTTAAGGGTTGTGTTATTTTACGGGAAACGAGCAGACTAACCACAATGCTGGTTACCAAAACCAACATGAAATAAAGGATATAGTACACTTCAAGCTCCCGGAATATCTTATCTTTTGTTTGATTTGCAGATTGTATGACCGAATCCATCAGGTCAAGAATGGATTGTTCGGTTCCATCGAGCTTTACTTTGCTTCCAAGGGTAGTGGATTTCAATCCGATCTCCTCATCCAGGGCAACGACCAGATTGAAGATCCTAAGGTAGTTATCGAGAATATCACTAAAAGAGTCTTTTTTTGCCTGAGTCGGGAACCAGGTATGCTCGAGATCCCTTTTTATGTCCGATCCCAGGGAATTTAGTTTTTGAACGTATTGCTTCTCATTCCGGATAATATAATCCTTTTCATGTCGTCTGAGGCTGAGAATATCGGCACGGTCAACCTCGCTGAATTCCTCAAGCTGATGAACGTAATCCCTCATTTCCCCCACCAGTCCGTAATCCTTAAATCCACGTTTATTAATCCTTTCTATCAGCTCGTTTAACAGAATATCATGACTCACGTATTCCAGCCTGAAAAGATCAATCTGTTTTGTGATATTGAGATCATTTACAACGCTGTTATTCACCAACCCTGCCAGTTCTGCAATCAGGATCTTCGATTTTTCGGCGTGTTCATCAAGGTATATGCTCTTTCCGGTAAGGTAATAGGAAGAGCTGTTCAAATCATAATTTATGTAATTATCGATAAGGTTGAAGTTGGTAAGAACTTCCGATTGCAGGGTATATAGCCGGTTAACCACATCGTTTATTCCGGTTTTGCGGTTGAAGTAGGCGGTATTAAAACTGATCACAACCAAAATGGATATGGCTGAGAAAATTAGAAATGACAGTAATAATTTGCCCCTTAATGTGTTTATCATGATCAGGAATTAGTCACACTCTCCGCATAATTACGGTGAAGTTATAGACATGTTTGGTTCATGACTTAAATTTATTGTTAAGAAATTCTGAAGAAAAAATGATCCGAATGTTAATAGTCCTCCTGCAATTCAGAAACTTGTTGGTGTGCTTTAATCAGGGGAAAGTCAATAAGGTTGACCTCATTTGTTAACATATTGTATTGCAGTAATTTACCTGATAATACTTCACCGGTACCCGTAATAATCTTAAGGGCTTCCATAGCCTGAAAGGTACCGAAAAGTCCGGGCAGTACTCCCAGGAGTCCGGCTTTGGCAGGATCGGCAATATTATCGTGATCCTTGGTGTCGGGAAACAGGCATCGAAGGGTGGGACCTCCCTGGTAATTGAAGGTAGAGACCTGTCCCTCAAATTTAAAAACAGAGCCATAGACCCAGGGTTTTCCAAGGATGAGGCAGGCATCGTTAATCAGGTATCGGGTAGAAAAGTTATCTGTGGCATCGATAACCAGATCAAATTCCTGAATAAATTTCAGGGCATTGGAAGAAGTAAGCCTGATATTGATGATATCATGTTTTACAAAAGGATTGAGGCTGTTCAGTTTTTGCTTGGCGATAATGGTTTTGAGTTTTCCCAGGTCGTGACCTCCATACAATATTTGTCGGTGGAGATTATCCTCATTAACAGTATCATAATCCATGATAGCGATATGTCCGACACCGGCAGCGGTCAGATACTGTAGAATAGGAGCGCCAAGGCCCCCGGCCCCCACAACCATCACCCTGGAAATTTTCAGTTTCTCCTGTCCTTCTTCCCCTATCCCGGGTAACATTATGTGACGGTGATACCTTCTTTTTTCAGCATCATTAAGCATGTTTCAGAGCATGAGTTTATACAAATATATGGAAAGTGTTGGAAATGTGGATCATGATTTTGTGAATTCCCGCCTAACCTTATGGCTGTTCTTCTTTTCGGTTTACGGGAGCACTGAAAGATAGGAGCCTGGATTCAAATGTGATCCGTTTGACTTTCCCTTCTGGATCCAGATTTTTTTCCAGTTTGAGGTTAGTTCCTGCAATGGAATTGATTTGTTTTACACCCGCAGATGCCAGGGTCCAGCCATTGATCTCTGAATCCTCCTCCTGCCGCAGAATAATGGAAGAGAACTGATTCTTTGCGAATTCTTCAAGCGTGAGAAAACGCTGTTCATCCACCATATCCGGTTGTGGAATAAACTTATAATTATTGAACATTTGAGGAACCTCTGCCTCCTCTCTTTTCAGGAAGAAATCCGGAAAACTGGAGGCATCGATCCGGACGGCCGAAAGGATCTCTTCCGGGTTAAGGGTAGGTGCTTTGCTCCCGCTGTCATTCGAGGCAATAGGGATCCCAACCTTTATGGAAATCTGTGTGGAAGCCCGCTTTACAGGCTCAATAATTTTCTCTTTCAGCTCAATGTCCTTTTTCTGATCAGGTTTTGCCGGCTTTTCAGGATCTACATCTTCCTTTTTCACAGGAACCAACCGCTCCTCCTCTGTTGCAGTATTCTTTCCTGCTGAAAGGCTGTCGGCAACCTCCGTTTCTGAATCGTTACCGCCCAGGACAACCGGATCCAGTCCCCTGTCCACGAATGTGAAAAAGAAAACCAGCAGCAATGCAATGCTTGCCGCAATCGACAAGCCTGTTACCCATTCCCTCCGGTACCGGATGAATAGGCCTTTTTTAAGCTTGTGTTTTTCCGGAAAATGTATGGCAGGATCGGGTACCAGATAAAGTTTGGAGAATTGAAGTCTTTCTTTTTGCTTTCCTGGATTGGCCCTGAGATACTTGTAGAGTTCCTGCTGCATTTCTGGATTCAGATCACCTTCATTTTCGGCAATGCAAAAGAAAGGGAAATTAGCGTCGGTGACTGGTGTGCTCAGATCCGGGTATTTAAGATTTTCAGGATTTTCCAACTTTTCATCTCCGGGAGTCAAAATTACCGTCTCCAGCCCTTCAAGTTCGGATCTCAGATCGGGATTCGACAATAGAAAATCCTCCAGTGAGCGAATCTCCTCCTCACTTAGATTCCCTTCCAGATAATCAATGAAGAACACCTCGTAATTACTTCTGCTTATGTTTTCCCTTCTTTCCATTCTTTTTCTTCCTATAATACTTTTTCGGGCTTACCTATGTATTTTTTCAGAAAAAGCCTTCCACGATAAATATAAACCTTTACCTGCGATTCCGATAAACCTGTGATTTCGGATATCTCTGCATAAGAATATCCTTCATAATCTCTTAACATGATAACACTACGCTGATTTTCAGAAAGTTTCTGGAGAGCATCGCGAAGTATTTCCTGAAGATCACTGTACTGATCCTCATGGGCATAACTCATTTCCGGTGCTTCCTCAAAATGAGTCTGACGATTCTCCTTTCTGATAATGTCAATCATGGTGTGGTACGCTGTGGAGAACAGATATGACCGGACTTTGGAGGCAGTTACATCTTCCTTTTTCAACCAAAGCTTTTCATAAGTATCCTGAACAATATCCCGGGCCCTCTCTTCATCTTTCAGATTTTTGAGCACAAACCGAAAAATATTGTCAGAAAAATCATCTACTGCCTGATTGTAGTCACTTACAGTCATTCTGTTCCGTTTTCAGTCGTAGGACGGTTAAGGGAAACGAAAGTTACAATTTTTTTTACCATTGCTCTTTTATTGAGAAAAAAAACAGAATGGAAGAAAAAAAAATTCCTTTTCTCGTGATATTAGGAATATCATAATTTATATTTGACCGTCCGTTCAGTCATAAGTATACTATTTCTGAACAATATATATTTATTGTTTTTTAAATTGACTTAATAATCATTCAAAATTCATGACACCAAGAACGACAGCTCAATTCGAGGAGATCCGGGAACGAAAGAAAGATCAGATTCGCAGGGCAGGGTTGCGTGTATTTTCCAGGGAAGGTTACCACACCGCCACCATTAGTAAAATTGCCCGGACTGCCGGGATTTCCAAGGGATTGATCTATAATTATTACGAGAGTAAGGAAGACCTTCTGAAGGATATTCTCAAAAAGGGGATGGAGGATTTAGGAGATATGATCGATCCGGATCATGATGGAAGGATCACACCGACCGAAATCAGAGGATTGATATCGCAAACCTTTGATTCTCTGAGCACCCGGCCAGAGTACTGGAAGCTATACTTTTCGGTGCTCTTACAGCCTGCGGTTACCGAGAAAATCCAACCAGAGATCAACCAGATTTATGCTTCGTTTCTTGAGATGGCCGTGGTTTATTTCAGGGATACCGGGGCTGAAGACCCTGAAGCCGAGGCTCTGATCCTTGGATCTATCCTGGACGGGGTTTGTTTTCATTTTCTTTTAAAGCCCAATGAATATCCCCTGGAAAAAGTAAAAGAGAAGCTTCTGAGAATCTATGGAAGAACTGATTCTCAATTAAATCATTAACCAAAAAAATACCTAAAGAATATGAAACTTCCGGTTGACTATAGAATATCATTGATTCTCATGACCCTGACACTCCCTTTTGCTTCTTTCTCACAGGATCCGAATGCCCGGGAAATTGTCAAAAAAGCCGATCAGCTTCTGCTGGGAAACTCAAACTATGCAGAGGTGAGCATGCTGATTCACCGTCCCCGGTGGGAAAGGTCACTTTCGTTCAGGTCATGGATGAAAGGAGATGACTATGCACTAATTTACATTACGGAACCGGTCAAAGAGGAAGGACAGGTTTTCCTGAAACGGGAAGGGGAAATGTGGAATTGGTTACCCTCCATTAGTCGGACCATAAAAATTCCCCCGTCCATGATGATGCAATCCTGGATGGGCTCGGATATGACCAATGATGATCTGGTAAACGAATCTTCCATAGTTGAAGATTACACCCATACCATTCTGGGCAGAGAGAAGTTGAATGATTATGAATGTTACAAGATAGAAATGATCCCTCACGAAGATGCTCCCGTAATATGGGGAAAAGTTCTTACATGGATCTCCGTTAAGGAATACTATACCCTTAAAAATGAATATTACGACGAAGAGGGTGAACTGGTCAACACGGAAACCTTAAGCAATATCAGAGACATGGGCGATCGCACAGTTCCTACAAAATACATGGTGGTCCCTGCCGGTAAGGAGGAGCATTTTACGGCGATGGAATTTAAAAACATTGATTTCAACATAAAAATTGAGGATTCTTTCTTTTCAATACAGAATATGAAAAACGTAAGATAACCTCAGATTAAAAACCGAACAGAATGAGAACATATCGGATAGCATGGCGAAATCTGTGGAGGAACCGAAGAAGAACCCTGATCACGATGGCTTCGGTTTTCTTCGGCGTATTGTTGGCCACAGTTATGAGCTCCATGCAGGAGGGTTCCTACAGCAACATGATCAACAATGTGGTAAAATTTTATTCAGGGTATATTCAAATCCACGACAGTGAATACTGGGAGAATAAAACCCTTTATTACTCTTTTGAAATGAACGACTCTTTGTACCAGGAAATATTTTCCATCAAAGAGGTAAAGTCCATCACCCCTCGTCTTGAGAGCTTTGCCCTTTTATCTACCGGGGATCTGACACAACCTTCCATGGTGATCGGCGTGGAACCAGGCAGGGAGAACGACTTGACCAATCTCTCCCGGTGGGTGATCAGAGGAGATTATTTCGACGATGTGGAAAATGCAGTCCTCATTGGAGAAACCCTGGCCGGAAATCTTGACTCAGAAGTTGGGGATACCCTGGCCCTTTTGAGTCAGGGATACTATGGAAGCAATGTTGCGGCAGAATTTGTGATTGCAGGGATCCTGAAATTCCCCAGTCCGGATCTTAACAAAGGATTTGCCTATATGCGGCTCGACCGGGCACAGCAGTTTTTTTATGCGGATGGACTGCTTACCTCCCTGAGCATCATGGTGGATGACTATGAAGAGGTACAACCGGTTATGGAAAAACTTGATCAAATCCTCGACGATCGCTATGAGGCCATGTCCTGGGATCAAATGCAACCCGAGCTGGTACAAATGATTGAAAGTGATCGTGCAAGCGGGATCATTTTGAAGGCCATCTTATATATGATCATCGGCTTCGGGATTTTGGGCACCATTCTGATGATGATGTCCGAAAGACGAAGAGAGATGGGGATCATGGTTGCCGTAGGCATGAAAAAGCGTAAACTGGCCGGCATCCTTTTCTTCGAACTGGTTTTTATGGCATTGTTGGGAATGGTTGCCGGACTTTTGGCCAGCATTCCCATTATTGCTGCGGTTATTAACAACCCTATTCCTATTACTGGTGAGGCTGCACAAGCAATGCTGGATATGGGCATAGAACCCACCCTGGTTTTTTCTGCCACTCCGCCCGTCTTTTTTAATCAGTTGATCACGGTATTTGTGATCGCGGTGGGAATAGCTCTTTACCCGGTGGTAAAAGTGTTGGGAATGAAAGAGATCGAATATTTAAGACATTAAAAATTAAACAACATGATCTGGTCTGTATCCTGGAGAAACATATGGAGAAATCGCGTGCGAAGCGGTGTGATCATTATGGCGATAAGCCTGGGAATTTTTTCCGGTGTATTTATGATGGCCTTTTTTCGCGGACTTGCGAATCAGAGGCTGGAATCGGCAATTATGACCGAAATATCGCATATTCAGATCCATACACCGAGGTTTTCGGAGGTTAGCGATATCGAATTCTATTTTAAAAACAGCAATGCCATTCTCGATTCCATTGAGGCTGTCCCCGGAGTTAAATCAGCATCACGCCGACTGGTCCTGAATACCATGATCAGTTCTGCCGAAAAAAGTACAGGCATAAAATTGATTGGGGTTGAACCCGAAAAGGAAAAGCGGGTTACCAACCTTTATGAAAAGGTCGACTCGGGATCTTATCTTGAATCCAGGAAAAGAGGAAGACCCATCCTGATAGGTCATAAACTGGCCGATAAACTCGACGTGCGTACCGGATCAAAAGTGGTAGCCGGGTTGCTGGATCTGGATGGACAACCCGTATATTACCAGTTCAGAGTTTCAGGAGTATTCAATACTTCCTCTGGACCTTTTGAGGAAGGAACCGCTTTTGTCAGGTTCGAAGATCTGGCCAAAATCACCGGACTGCCATCCAATTCGGCTCATGAGATTTCCGTTCTCCTGGAAAACAAGGATTTGACGAGCGAAATTGAGAATAAACTGACTGGAATGTTTCCGGAAATAGACGCAAAATCCTGGAACCAGATTATGCCTGAGTTAAATTACCTGACGGAAACCCTTGATTATTATATGTATATTTTTATAATCATTATACTCCTGGCATTGGGATTTGGGATAGTGAACACCATGCTTATGACCGTTCTCGAGCGAATTAAGGAACTGGGTATGCTAATGGCCTTAGGTATGAACAAGAAAAGAGTATTCAGTATGATCATGCTGGAGACCGTATACCTTTCCCTAACCGGAGGAGTGATCGGAATAATTTTGGGAACTGCCGCCTCCATGTATTTCGGTACTAAAGGTATTGATCTTTCTTCCCTTTACGGTGCCGGATTGGAAGCGGTAGGATACGACTCTCTGATCTACACCGTACTGCAACCCGAATTTGTGGTTATCATAACGATTCTGGTGATCCTGACAGGTATGATCGCTTCGGTTTACCCTGCCATCAAAGCTTTAAAGCTGAATCCGGCCGATGCAATAAGAACCGATGCTTAAAAAAGAGAAATGATGAAAACCCTAAAGATGAGATCTCCATGATCAGGATTCAAAATACAACCGGTAGTTTATACCCTCTATGCCATAATCAGTCGCAAAGGGGTTCCATAATAAGACCTAACTTAATAGTACAAAGATGAAAATCATTGAAATTAAAAACCTGCACAAAACTTACCGCGAAACAGAAGTCGAAGTCAAAGCAGTAAACGGAGTTAATCTGAGTTTTGAAGAAGGGGAATTTGCCGCCATCGTCGGTCCGTCGGGATCCGGAAAGACCACATTGTTGAATATTATCGGCGGACTTGATCAGCCGAGCTCGGGCGAAGTCTTTGTAGATCACACCCGTCTTTCGGATCTTTCTTCCAGCCAACTGATTGATTTTCGCATGAGAAACATAGGATTCGTCTTTCAGGCCTATAATCTGATACCGGTTCTCACAGCCAAAGAGAATGTTGAATTTATCATGCACCTGCAGGGACGGTCCAAAGAAGAAAGAAATGAACGTACCCAAAGCCTCCTGGAGGCAGTTGGACTTGGAGACCGGCTCGATAGCAGGCCTTCCAGACTCAGTGGGGGACAACAACAAAGGGTAGCCGTGGCCAGAGCCCTGGCATCTCGGCCTAAATTTATCCTTGCCGATGAGCCCACTGCCAACCTGGATTCCAAATCATCCACCAACCTTCTGGAAATTATGGAAGAACTGAATCGGGAAGAAAACATCACCTTTATTTTTTCTACCCACGACCAAAGGGTGGTGAAAAAGGCCCGAAGAGTGATCACGCTGGAAGATGGCAAAGTGAAATCGGATGAGAAAAAACAGGTATGATTCAGAAAATCACCGGCATACTATTCTTTCTGCTCCTGAGCCAGGGCAATGCGGCACAGGTAGCTCCCAAAAAAATTGAATTCAGAGGGTATATCAGCCACATGCCCTCAATTATGTTCCAGGATGTTCATGAAGAGTGGATTTCGGATAACCTTATTCATAACCGGTTGAACCTTTTTCTCTATCCGTCCTCCGATCTGAGTGTGTCCCTTCAAATGAGAAACCGGTTTTACTTCGGACAAAGCCTGACGGTTTTTCCCGGTTATGCCGAAAGTTTCAGTGCAGACCCTAACTGGTTGGACCTTTCATGGAATTCTCTGGAAGAAAAATCCTTTCTTCTCAATCTGATGCTAGATCGTGCCTGGGTGAGATACAACCGGGGAGATTTTACGATAACTGCAGGAAGACAGAGAATAAACTGGGGACAGGGTTTTGTTTGGAATCCCAACGACATATTTAATGTTCAGAATTTTTTTGACTTTGATTACACGGAAAAACCCGGGAGTGACGCGATAAGAATACAGTACTACCCAAACTACACTTCCACTGCCGAAGTCGCGGCAAGTCTCGATCAAAATGGAAAAGTAACCGCCGCAGGTTACTATCGTTTTAATACTCTGGGCTATGATTTTCAGATCCTGGGAGGGATATTCACTGAAAGCGATTACGTTGCCGGACTGGGCTGGGCTGGGGATATTAAGGGCGCCGGGTTTCGGGGGGAAGCCACCTATCTCTTACCTATGGAAGGAAGGGATAGCGGTACAATCTTTCATGCCATGGTATCGGCCGATTACACCTTTCGGAATTCCCTGTATATCCAGTTCGAAGGCTTATATACCTACGAATCGGATAGAAAAGCAGCGGGTGGTTTTTTCGATTATTATCTGAAGCCACTGAGCATCAAACGACTTTCCTTCTCAGAGTTGAACTTTTTCGCTCAGATCTCCTACCCTGTAACTCCAATCCTGAACCTCAGCCTTTCAGGCATGTATTTTCCCGACATATCTGGTTTTTATACCGGACCAGATCTAAAATACTCGATCAAAAACAATATGGATCTGAATATCATACTGCAGATTTTCAGCGGAGAATTTCCTGATCCTTCCTCCGGAGTCTCCTCCAACAGTGATCTTGTTCTGGGATTTATCCGATACAGATTCAACTTTTAGCCTGTTTATCATAACTTTTCTAAACCAATCTCAAAATGCAGCGTATAAAAAAGTCCTTTTCAAATGCATGTAATGCTGCGGGCTATGACGGAAACAATAGACTGGACTGGAAAAAACATATTGGTAGCAGAAGATGAAGAAATCAATTTTCTCTTCATCGAAACCATACTTATCTCAACAGGCGCAAAGGTTCTTCACGCCTGGAACGGAAAACAGGTCCTTGAAATGCTCGAAGACAGCAAACCTGTAGACCTGGTTTTGATGGATATTAAAATGCCCATTATGGATGGCATAAAAGCCACCCAGGAATTGAAAAAAATGCATCCCGATCTCCCGGTAATCGCTCAAACTGCCTACACCCTTGGCGACGACAAGTCCAGATGCTTCGAAGCCGGCTGTGATGATTATATTTCCAAACCCATTCGTAAGAATATTCTGTTGAACGCAATTGCCCTGCAGTTGCAGGGGGTTTAGAAGGGTTTAGAAGGGTTTAGAAGGGTTTAGGGGTTTAGGGGTTTAGCTATGATCCGTCCTAAATCTTCAAATCCCCATATACCCGGATCCCATTGCCTCCATCCCCCTTAATCCCCCCCTCCATCCCCCCTCTCCCCAAAATATTTTCCTAACTTTGCAGTTTACAATTAGAAGCAAATCAGATAATCTATATCTCCATGAAAAAAAGTAACAGAAAAAGTAGGATCCTTATCCTTACAATGATAGTATTCCTGGCAGGTGCAGGATTTACCAGGTTGAATGATAAGCATTTCGAGATCGTTAAAAGCCTTGATATTTTTTATTCCCTTTTCAGAGAGCTGAATCTTTTTTACGTAGACGATCCGGAGCCAATGGAATTGGTGGAAACAGGTATTAATTCCATGCTAAATTCTCTGGATCCTTATACCACCTTCATCTCTGAATCGGATATGGACGATTTCAATTTTATGACTACGGGGAATTACGGAGGAATCGGTTCCCTTATCCGGCAAAGGGATGGTCAGGTAATTATTGCCGATCCTTACGAAGGATCGCCCGCAGCAAAGGCAGGATTGAGGCCCGGAGACATTATTTTGTCGGTGGATGGATTTAAGACCAAGGGAGCAGATCTTTCAACCGTTAGCGAAAAACTTAAAGGTGAACCCGGAACCGAGGTCAGACTCGAGGTAATCAAGCCGGGACTGGAAGAAGTGCAAACGGTAAAGCTTCAGAGGGAAAGGATACAAATTAAAAATGTAAGCTACGCTGGAATTACCCCCGGGGGGAGCGGTTATATCCGGCTTTCCAATTTCACACTGGGTGCCGGACTGGAGGTGGAAGAGGCATACAGGAAGCTTAAGAACGAAAAGGAAATGGATAAACTTATCCTGGATCTGAGGAGTAATCCCGGCGGACTTCTTATCGAGGCGGTCAGGGTTTGCAATATTTTTCTGGATAAAGGGGAGCTCATTGTCAGTACCAAGGGAAGAATTAAAGATTGGGATCAGGATTATTACACCACACAGGAAGGTCTGGATACAGAGATTCCCTTAGTGGTCCTCGTTAACCGCGGATCAGCCTCTGCATCGGAAATTGTTGCAGGTGCCTTTCAGGATCTTGACCGGGCCGTGGTTGTGGGGCAAAGAACCTTTGGTAAAGGATTGGTACAAACCACCCGAAAGCTTAAATATAACACCCAGCTTAAAGTAACAACCGCCAAATACTATATTCCCAGTGGGCGGTGTATTCAGGCGGTGGATTATGCTCACAGAAATGAAGACGGAAGTGTAGGTAATATCCCGGATTCCCTGATCTCTGAATTTCAAACCCGGAACGGACGCAAAGTTTTTGACGGTGGAGGGATTACCCCGGATATGGTTCTCAATCAGGAAAATCTGAGTCAGGTTGTGATTGAACTTTATACTCAAAACCTGATTTTCGATTTTGCAACCCAATACTTACTCGAACAACCTGAGGAACCTGAAAATCGGGTTTTCAAATTAACGGATGAAGAGTATAAGAATTTTATAATATTTGTATCGTCCAGGGATTTTGACTATGAAACCGAAAGTGAAAATAAACTTAAGGATCTTGTGGCAACTGCGAAAAGAGAGAAATATTATGGTTTGGCTGAAGCCGAGTTTGAAGCCTTAAAATCCCGGTTAATACACGATAATGAAAAGGACCTGATGGCATTTAAAAGCGAAATCAATCAGTTGCTGAATGAAGAAATCGCAGGCAGGTATTTTCTTCAGTCAGGCAGAATTGCAACCTCGGTTAGTGAAGACATTGAAATTAATAAAGCCGATTCCTTGCTAAAGGATACAGAAAGGTACCATTCGGTTCTTAACCCCGGTAAGAAAAAAAGTAAATTAACCTCCGGCGAAGGGATTAAAGACAAGAACCCGGTCCTCCTCTGAGAAGACATCTCTACCCTTGGCTAATTTGTTGTTTATACTAAACATAAAAGTGTAATCCTCAAGGCCTTTGATATTTGATTTCAATAAATCATTCAATTTATCAATCCGGGAAACCCCGTTAACTTCAAATTCACTCCTACCGGCGAGATGAGCTGCAATACCCGTAAGTTTGATTTTCATGTTTGGTTATTTGCCCATAAAAGTAAGAAAATTAACCCTTATTAGCATGCATCCGGTTTCAAAATGATTGGACTATATTGATTTTAATGTGCTTCCAGCCAGTTATTTCCTTCACCCAATTCTACAATGAGGGGTACCTTAAGCGTAAAAGCTCCTTCCATTTCTTCTTTAATCAGATGTTTGAGTGCTTCTTTCTCTTCCAATAGGGTATCAAAAATCAATTCATCATGAACCTGAAGGACCATCCTGGAACGAAAATGATCTTTATCGAGTTTTTCCTGAATTCTGACCATCGCGATTTTAATAATATCGGCGGCAGATCCCTGGATAGGTGCGTTGATCGCATTTCTTTCGGCCACTCCCCTCACCACTGAATTGCGGGAATTTATATCGGGCAGGAACCTACGTCTTCCCAGCAGGGTATATACACAGCCTTCCTCTCTTGCCCTTCGTATGGATTCATCCATATACTCCTTTACGGCAGGATAGGATTTAAAATAGCCATCGATAATTTCCTTGGCATCTGTACGCGAAATATTCAATCTTTGAGAGAGTCCGAAAGCGGAAATCCCGTAAATAATACCAAAATTGGCAGTTTTTGCACTGCTTCGCATAGCCCGGGTAACGTCCTTTTCATCCTTACCAAATATTTTGGCGGCAGTGGCGGTATGAATATCTTCTTCTCTTCTGAAGGCATCGATCATGGCTTCATCGTTACTGAGGTGTGCCATTAACCTCAGTTCAATCTGGGAATAGTCGGCTGCCAGCAGCAAATGATCGCTGCTCCGGGGCACGAAGGATTTTCGGATTTCCCTTCCTCTTTCCTCCCGGATGGGGATATTTTGCAGGTTGGGATTGTTGGAACTCAGTCGCCCGGTAGCTACAAGGGTCTGATTAAAAGAGGTATGGATCCTTCCTGTTTCAGCATTGATCAACTTTGGCAATGCCTCAACATAGGTTGAAAGCAGTTTCTTAACGGAACGGTAATCGAGCACAGCCGGGACAATTTCATGCTTGTCGGTATAATTTATCAGAACATCTTCACTTGTGGAATACTGTTTCGTTTTAGTTTTTTTTGCATCACTTACAATCTTTAATTTTTCAAAGAGAATTTCTCCAAGCTGCCGCGGAGAAGAAATATTGAATTTTTCTCCCGAAAGCTCATAGATTCTTTCTTCAATTTCGGTAAGCTCTGCATTGAGTTTTTCTTCATAATCCCGTAGATTCTCCTTGTCCAGTTTTACCCCTTCATGCTCCATTAGTGCTAGCACAAATACAAGGGGAAACTCAACATTTTCGGCAAGCTCCAGCAAATTTTCCTTCTGAAGTTCCTCTTTCAGGATTTCATAAAGTTGCCAGGTCAGGTCAGCATCTTCGCAGGCATAGTCGGTCAGTTTATCCAATTCAACCGAATCCATGGTTCTTTGCTCCCTGCCTTTCTTCCCTATCAGACTTTCAATCTTAACCGGGGAATAGTGAAGATAGGATTCGGAGAGCAGGTTAAGGTTATGCCTTTGCTCGGGTTGCAGAAGATAATGTGCAACCATGGTATCGAAGATCCTGCCTTTGCAGAATAAGCCGTACTTCCAGAGTACCCGGATATCGTATTTGAGATTTTGTCCTACCTTTAGGATATTCCTGTCCTCAAAGACTGGCTTCAGCTTTTCAAGCATCTTATTAAAATCCGGATTATCCTTTACCGGGATGAACCAGGCTTTGTGTTTTTCGTTCGACAAGGCGATCCCGACCAGGTTTCCGGAATGAGGATCCAGTCCGGTGGTCTCGGTATCAAAACAAAAAGCACCAGCATTCCTAAATCCGGAAATTATCTCCTCCAGGGTATTCATGTCCTTAACCGCAGAATATTGATTATTTACCTCATCAAGGGTTTGAAAATAGTTTTCGGTCGTAGGATCCGATGGGTTATCTCCTGAGAACAGATTCCCCTGACCATCGGGTGAAGACTCCTCCGATTTGCCGAGTATGCGGTCGTGTAGAGTTTTAAATTCAAGTTCCTTAAACAATTTACTTAACTCATCCTTATTAATTTCCTGTCTTTGAAAGTTTTGAACATCAAATTCAGGTTTAATATCACAAACGATGGTTACCAGTTTCTTGGAGAGAAATGCCTGGTCCCTGAAATTCTCAAGATTCTCCTTCTGTTTCCCTTTAAACTTATCCAGGTTTTCGTAAACATTTTCAAGACTTTTAAACTCGCTTATAATTTTTTTCGAGGTTTTCTCCCCAATCCCGGGTACACCGGGAACATTATCGGAACTGTCTCCCCAAAGTGCAAGGATATCAACTACCTGTGAGGGATGTTCCACTCCGAATTTTTCTTTTACTTCTTCTACTCCAAGGATTTCCGCATCTCCGTCAGATCTGCGGGGTCTGAACATGAATACATTTTCGTTTACAAGCTGGGCATAATCCTTATCCGAGGTCATCATATAGACCTTAAATCCCTTTGATGCAGCAGTTACCGATATAGCACCGATCACATCGTCTGCCTCAAATCCGGCAACCTCAACTACCGGGATATTATAGGCATCCAGGATTTTCTTGATCAGGGGTACCGATCTCAGAATATCTTCAGGAGTTTCATCCCTGTTGGCTTTGTAATCGGGAAAAAGTTCATTTCGGAATGTAGGGGTAGGCGGATCAAAAACAACGGCAATATGGGAAGGGTCCTCTTTTCTCAGGATCTCATCAAGCGTATTGATAAATCCAAAAATGGTGGATGTA
Organism: uncultured Bacteroidaceae bacterium; assembly: GCA_964572225.1. Taxonomy (GTDB): domain Bacteria; phylum Bacteroidota; class Bacteroidia; order Bacteroidales; genus CAZNFR01. Next base: position 1,155 of record CAZNFR010000035.1, on the reverse strand, counting down.
TTTTGTCCTTTGGTATTTTTAATAGGATTGGAAATAAATGCGTAATATGCTCTAAAAATCAAAGCGTAAGCATCGAGGAGGAAAAGTTTCTTTTGATTATCCATAATCTTAACTATTCATTATCAGAGGCATACCATTCTGCATAGGAAGAATCGGTTTCCCTTAGTTTAAGGGAAAAAAGGCTAAGGTTTGGAGGAAGCAGTGCGCGAATTTGTGCGGCTATATAGGGCAAAAGATTCTCACAGGTAGGCTGAAAATCCAGGATCTTAACCTTTCCAAACATTTGGTGATCCTTGAGCATCCCGTCCTCAAGAGCCTCCCGGGAAATCAAAAGGGAATGGTCAAGTTCATCCACGATTTCATTTTTAACCCATTTCTTGATATCCCCAAAATCCACTACCATTCCATTCTTCGGACTGGATGGGTCGTAAAGGGTATCTCCTAAAAGGGTTACTGACAGATGGTATGAATGTCCGTGAATATTTCTGCAGGCCCCATCATAATTCCAAAGAGCGTGTGCCATCTCAAAGGAGAATTCCTTAGTTACTCTGATTTTTGTCATTCTTGAAAATTTGGGTAAAGATAAGAAAATAAGGGGAAGGCCTGGGGATTTTAAGGAGGCATCATAGATGCAGGGATCTGGGGATGGGGGGAGCAGAGTGAGAATGAGAGTGATTTTTGGGAGGTATCTAAACCCCTAAACCTCTAAACCCCTAAACCTCTAAACCCCTAAACCCCTAAACATACATTTGAGTCTTCGTCGAAAAGACTATGTGCAGGCGCATTTACTGATACAATCAACAATACTACTAAGGGTATCATGCTTCATGTAATAGTAGGTATTTTTCCCTTCTCTTTGTGAGGCCAGGACTCCTTTATCTTTAAGGATCCCAAGGTGATGAGAAGTGGTAGATTGTTCAATATTCAATAATTCATGAATCTCTGTAACCGTAAGTTTCTTACCCTCATCAAGAAAATTTAGGATAGCAATTCTCATGGGGTGAGCTATCGCTTTCAGCATATTTGCAGCTTTATCAAGCTGTTCAGGTGTTAATTCTGTTATATTCACTCCTTTATTTTTTTATTATATCGATCTCCTGATCAATGGTTCGTTAAACTTTAACATAAAACTCTGATTTTCAATGAAATAAGTAT
>CAZNFR010000034.1:0-33245 GCA_964572225.1 uncultured Bacteroidaceae bacterium | reverse complement strand
ATTGTTTGAGGTACTCAGGCTTCCGGTGAAGGTAAATTTCTGGTCCGGGTCTGAGGGCTCCAGACTGGCAATGTAGAGTCCGTATAAATCCTTGTTCTCACCGGGAAAATTGAGGATAGCCTGTTTACCGTTGTCCAGTGGAAAAAAGTGCACATCATCGGCCGTGGTATTCAGGGGAGGTCCCAGGTTGGCCGGATAGGACCAGGTTGCGGTCGGCAATGCCTCACTCCGGTATATGTCATATCCCCCCACCGAAGGATGGCTTATTGAGGTAAAAAACAAGGCATCTCCATCCGCCGTAAGTACAGGTGAATCTTCACTGTAGATTCCGTTTACAGGCTTTCCAAGGTTCACGGCAGAGGACCATTCCCCGTTTGTATTCTTTTCCGAATAATAGATGTCCAGCGCTCCTTCGCCCCCCGGGCGGTCGCTGCTGAAAAACAGCCGGTTGCCCTCTTTACTCACCGAGGCAAAATTTTCATTAAATTCAGTATTGATGGCAGATAAGGGCATGGCAGGCTGCCATTTGCCGTCTTCAAACCGGCTTACAAAGATATCCTTCTGATATCCGATTCTGCAGCTTATAAAGAGGTCCTTTCCGCTTTCCGTTATATAGCATAATCTCAGGTTGTCATCCAGCCTAAGATCTCCGTTTATAATCTCCGGAAGGGTCCATGCACCCTTCCGGTATTTGGTCATATACACGGCTGAGAAAAAGGGCTTGTCAGACATGAATAAAAGGGTGGAATCACCTTCCGCAAATACAGCATTGTATGGTTCGTTCAGAGGCAGGGAAGCTTCAAACAAAGCCTGTAGAGGAAGATCGTTGGTTTCCTGCAACATCTTCACCGCCAGTTCAAGATCCCTCATTTGTTTACGGGTATACTCAATCTCCGGAGTATGATATATGGGTATGGCATTATAATATGTATCGTAGTATTCCTTTGCCTCTTTGAAACGACCAAGGATATGGTAAGCCTTCGCCAGGGCAAACAAGGCCTCTGCCGGAGCATTTTCCTCCCGGTAATTGCCTTCCCGGTAGCCCGGCGAAATCCCCTGGACAGCCTTTTCCAGAAAAGGGAGTGCTTTTTGGGTCTCCCCCGGAATGCTGAGGTAGCTGGCGCCGGCAAGGAAATTCAGGTTGAAATTGAAAGGTTCGGTTTTGAGTAATTCGGAATAAATGAAGGCAGCCTCCCGGTATTCTTCCATTAAAAAGAAGTACTCTGCTTCCAGGAAAAGTCGCTTCACCTCCTTCTTTTCCTGTGCTTCTGCAAACAGGGGAAGGAAAATGATAAGATAAAGTAAAACAAATGCTTTAACCATAAGTGCTTATCAGGCTGAAATTTATAAAATTGAAGGCGGATACAAAAGCTTTTTTATCAACCTGCCGGGATGGGAGCCAGCTCGGGCATGTCCTTTCAGAAGAAATTCCGGTTCTTTTTTAACGGAAAGGAAACACGCCTTTAAAAACATTTTAGTAAGATTGCTGTTTAACCACAAAACAACTACAACATGACCAATAGGAGAACATTTTTAAAAATCGTCGGTGGAGTGGCGGCAGGGACGCTTATACCCCTCGAGGTATTTTCGGCTCCCTCAAGAAAGGTTAGCGACCGATGGGGAGAACTTTTGCCGCTGCGAACCTTCGGAAAAACCAACGAGAAAGTGACCATGCTGGGTCTTGGCGGATTTCACATAGGGAAACATACGGATTACGAGGCGGAGAAGACCATAGAAACAGCCATTTCCGGCGGGATCCGGTTTATCGATACTGCAGAATCCTACCAAAGAGGGGGATCGGAAGATAAACTGGGCCGGCTCATGGTCCCGAAATACCGGGATGAGATCTTTCTTATGACGAAATCACGGGCGAAAGACCGGGCGACTGCCCAGAAGGATCTGGAGGATTCCCTGAAACGATTGCGTACCGATCATCTGGATTTATGGCTGATGCATTCGGTAGATACGGTTGACGATGTAAACAACCGCTATGAAAACGGGGTCTTTGAATACTTTTACGAAGCCAAAAGACAGGGAAAGGTAAAATATATTGGATTCAGCGGGCATGTGAGTCCGCAGGCAAATCTCCGGGTGCTTGAACTTTCGGATGAGCTGGATGCCTGTATGCTACCGGTTAACGTGGTTGATCCCAGTTATAATAGCTTTATTAAGCTCGTAATCCCCGAACTGCAAAAGAAGAATATGGGAGTGATTGCAATGAAAACGGTGGCAGGTGGTGGATTTTTCGGAGGTGGATTTGAAGGTAACGCCCGTCAGCAGGTAAGAGTGATCGATTTTGTTTCCGTAAAGGATGCCATACAATTTGCTTTCAGTATGCCCGTTTCCACTTTGGTAACCGGTCCCGACAATGCAGACATGCTTCAGGAAAAAATCGATTTCGCAAACAGTTTTACAGGGATGAACGAATCGAAGGCAGAGGAGCTGATCGCAAAGGTCGCCCGTTTTGCCAATGGCAGGGTGGAATATTACAAAGACTAAGGATAGAATACAGTATAAAAAAAGAGGCTTTTTGAGGCCTCTTTTTTTTATGCTTTATGAATGCAGATCTTCTATATGATCCAGGAATTGCATGAACTCATCTCCCCCTCTTACTCTGATCACATTTTCAGGCATTCTTTCATCCATCAGATCAGGATCGAAGGTGGTGTAAAGTACATTGATTCCGGGAAATTTCGTAGCCATATTCATTATATACTCGTTAATATTGATCCCGGAAATGGATGAATGAAAAGAGGTAAACAGGTAATCGCAATGTCTTACCTTAACCACAGAATATATATCGGCAAGGGGTACAGTCTGTCCCAGATAGGTAACACTGTGTCCCTGCTTTTTGATCAGATAGTAATAAAAGAGCAATCCCAGTTCGTGTAACTCTCCTTCCGGTAGGAAAAGTATAAAGTTCTTCCGGTTTTCAGCCGGTTTTTCCACGATCCCATCTATGGCAACAATGAGTTTTTGTCTAACCAGGTTGGAAATAAAATGCTCCTGCGCTGGATTGATTGCGCCGGTTAACCACAGAACTCCAATCTTTTCAAAAAATGGATAAAGGGTGCCGATCACGGTTTCTTCAAAACCATTCTTTAGGATGGCATTGGAGAGAACCTTTTCAAACTTCACCTCGTCCAGATCGATCATGGAGATGATCAGATTGTCGATGGTATTTTCCTTGTCCTTATCGCTTTCGGAAAGTTTGTTGACCTTGGTGAATATTTGTTCCTCATCCAACTGTGCAATATGGGAGATTTTAACCCCGTTTCGATTCAAAAGGGCAACGTTGAGGATTTTCTTCAGATCCTCATCATCGTAATATCTAATGTTGGTATCGGTTCTTTTCGGTTCAACCAGGTTGTAACGTTTTTCCCATATCCTGATTGTATGTGCTTTGATGCCTGATAACTTTTCCAGATCTTTAATTGAGTAGGTTGCCATGTTTGTTAATCACCCCGATCTTTGACGATTTCTGTTTAATCTATTTCTGTTTAACTTTCACAGTCGAAAATTAAACAATAATACAAATAAATGGTTTATTATTTTTTGTTAAAAATCAGGATTTGTTAACAATTAGTGGATTTCCGTTGACGGGAAGGGAAAAATTATCCGTTTTTCCGGATTAGCATGAGTCCGTCGCGAACCGGAATGATCACCTGATCCAAACCCGGATTTTCTTTTACGAGTGAATTAAATTTCTGAATGGCCCGGGTCGATTCATCCGACTCATTCTCAGGCATAAGGACTTTGCCATCCCATAATACATTGTCTGTCAGAATATAGCCATTTCGGTTCAACAAGTGAAGACAGGCTTCGAGGTATTGTGGATACTCGGTTTTTTCCCCATCAATAAATATAAGATCAAAATTTTCAGTCAGGCCCGGCAGGATGTCGAGGGCATTGCCGTTGATCAACTCAATTTTATTGGTAACGCCGGCCTTTTCAATGAAGGACAGGGCCAGATCTCTCAGTTCATCATTGATATCGACGGAGAGGACCCTGCCTGATTCCGGAAGGCCCTTTGCCATGCAGATAGCGCTGTATCCGGTAAATGTACCGATCTCCAGGACCCTTTCGGGACGGATCATCCGAACCAGAAACTCAAGTAATTTGCCCTGAACGGGGCCGGATATCATCCTGGGATAGACGGTTTTCAGGAAAGTCTGTCTTCTCAACTCTGAAAGGACGGGGTCTTCCGGGGAGGTATGCGATTCAATATATTTTTCAAGATCTTTTGAATGAATAAATTCCATTAGTAATATTCCAGTGTGGTTAAGGATTCCTTTTTGAAAACTTCCTGTGCTACCTCCAGGATATCATCGGCGGTTATGCTTTCAATCTGTTGTTTTATATCGGCAAGACTTTCCACCCGGTCGTAAAGAAGTATGTTCTTTCCGTTCGAGAGCATCAGGTGCTCATTATTGTCTGAAGATACTGCAACCTGTCCAAGCAATTGTTTCCGGGCTTTGCTAAGCTGAAGGGTTCCCAGTTTCTTATCTTTCAGAATTTCCAATTCCCGGTGCACCAGTTTGAGACTTTTCGCGAATTTATCCTTTTCGCAGGCGAAATAGATCATCAGTATCCCGGTATCGGAGTACGAAGTATAATGAGATTCCACGTTATAAGCTATCCCGCTTTTTTCGCGCAGGGTAATATTCAGGCGGCTGTTCATTCCGGGTCCGCCGAGAATATTATTAAGCAAAGCAAGGGGATATCGTTTTTCTGAGGAAGCGTCGTATCCGATGTTCCCGATCATGCAATGGACCTGGTGAGTATTTTTTTCTGTTCTGATATAGCGGGGATCGTAGCTATTGGGTTTTACCCTTAGCCTCTTTCTGGATTTGGGATCGGCCTCTCCGAAATATTTCTCGGCGAGATTTACAAGGCTTTCGAAAGGGATGTTCCCCACTGAGGAAACGACCATTTCATCGGTGGCATAATTCCCCGACATAAATTTAAAGATATCCTCTCTTTGGAAGGCGTTCAGATTTTTTTCATCGCCGAGAATTCCTCTGCCAATCGCGTGTTGATTATAAACATATTCCTCAATCTCGTCGAAGATCAGCTCGGAGGGACTGTCTTTGTAGGACAGGATCTCATCCAGGATGATATTTTTTTCCCGTTGAATCTCTTTTTCAGGGAACACAGAATGGAAACAGATATCATAGATCAGCTCCATGGCCCTTTCATAGTCGTTCTTTATGAAAGCAGCATAAATACAGGTATCTTCTTTGGTGGTATAGGCATTGATCTCACCCCCCACATCTTCCAGGCGCGAGAGAATATGCCAGGCTTTTCTTTTCCGGGTGCCTTTGAAAATCACATGCTCGATAAAATGGGCCATCCCGTGCTCTTCCGGCAGTTCATCCCGTGAGCCTGTATGCACGATAAATCCCAGATGAGCGACCAGGTTTTTAACCGGTTTATGAACGATACGGATCCCGTTTGCGAGCCTGTGGGTATAGATCTCCATGGCCGCAAAGATAGTAATATCCGGAACTAAATATTACTAACCTCAGGATACATTGAGCTTAAACATCATCGTACCCTGCCTGGCAGGAGAGACAGGCATCTGCGAAGGCATTGTACTCATCGTAAGCAGGACCCGGTTTGCCGTTTACGGTAATGATCCTGTCAAGCCTTATCTTGTCCTTATTGAGGAGAGAAAGGTATTCGCCTTTTTCGGTTTTAATCATTTCCTGGTATTGTCCCTTACTTACTTTGAGCTCCATTTCCGGATCAAAGAAAAATACTTTCCATTGTCCCTTCATCTCAGATTGTTCATGAAGCATATCCTCAAATTCCGGAGCTATTGGCAGGTATTTATTGTATTGCATGAGGAGGTTGTTTAAATTGACAAATCAATGAATCCTGAAATTTTACTTTCAGTACTCTTAGCTATTTGACGTTCCATGATGGCTTACACTTACAAGAATTATTTGATTTGCTTCACACATGCTTATGATTCCTATTTGTTTTATTGAAAAAACCACACTTCACATACCGTTTCACGGTATGCTGCATTTACAGTCCATCCCCTTAAAAAAGCAAGCTTTTTACGGGAAAGCCCTGTAAATACAAAAACCCCGCTGATCGCGGGGTTTAAGTGTGGTGCCACCTGGAATTGAACCAGGGACACCAGGATTTTCAGTCCTGTGCTCTACCAACTGAGCTATGGCACCAATTTGTTACCTGAAATTTATTCCTTGTAACTTAAAAAAGATAAGTTCTCCAATCGTTTCAGGGTTTGCAAATTTAGATATTTTTTTGTATCCGCAAAAACCCGGATTTAAAAAATGGATTGCCGGGTTTTAAAACTCCCTGATCGGGATTGATAAAGCATTGATATACAGTGGTATTTCCATTCATATTCAGGTGGCATTTCGATACTTTAGAACCATTCTAAAATGCTGCAAAGGGTATTTAATCCCTGCCATGCCTCCCTTGAGGATGTCTTTCTTTTCTCCCCCTTATTTCCGGTTTTGTAGTTTTACATTCTTTACTTTGTAATTCATCTTTCGTAACTTACCTGTTTAAACATTTCCAACTATGAGGATACTGATTTATATTTCCGGCATTGCCGGAGTTATGCTTGCCATTACCGGTTTTATAAGCGAATTATCCGGTACCGGTCCGTCCGCCCTTTTATGGATCACAGGCATTGCACTGCTCCTCGCCTTTACCCTTCCGCTGATCCTGTATTCCAGGGTACTTGAACAGCGAAAGATCGATGAGATTATTCGGAACCATCGTGAGAATCCTAAAAAGGAAGGGTCTGAGGACCGGAAAAGTGAACAGGAAAAGACCGCAGGCTGGGGAATGAACAATTCGCCTTTCCGTAAACGAAAATCGGGTCTCAACTGGGGAGGGGGCAACATTCATGCTGCCAATGCCTCCAGGGGAACCCGGAAGGGATTCTTAAAATAAAATACCCGTCTGCCCGGGAGCAGACGGGTTAATGCATTACTAGGGTCCCCACCGGCATTCCTGCCGGGGAGAGGACATTCCGGATTCAGTATTTCTTCCGGTTTAGAGGGAGGTACTGATCAGGAAGGTTGCGGCAAAAGCAATGATAGCGTAGAGCTCGGGGAATACCGCGAGGATCATGGTACTACCGAACACGTTGTTACCACCACCGATCGCTGCGATCCCGTTGGATGTAACTCCACCCTGCTTCAACGCGGAGAAAAGTCCGACAAAACCAAGGGCAAGACCAGCGGCCAGAATGGCAACGCCCTGATACATTTCGAGGACCATTTTGCCATCTACGATGAATTCACCTAAACGGCTGTTGATCACGAAGAATCCGGCAAAGCCATACAATCCCTGTGTACCTGGAAGAGCAGTCAGAAGCATATAGCTACCAAAAGCATCGGGATTCTTTTTTAAAGCGCCAACGGTGGCGTTACCTCCCATGGATACTCCAAAAGCACTGCCAATACCGGCAAGGGAGATCATCAAAGCAAGACCTGTATAAGCTAAAATTACTGCGGTTGTCATAATACTACTATTTAATTAATTTTAATTGTTTGAAAACGGTTTATATTCTTTACCACCACCGGTGAATCCGGCATTTTTATAAAATTCCACAAAAGTTAAACGCATGGGGTGGATAAATGCACCCAGGGATGCGAGAAATATGTTCAGTCCGTGTCCCACCAGCAGGAGGAGTACAAAAAACAACCATCCTATATAGGGAATGGATAAAGTCTGAAGGGATATATCGTTGAATACAAATCCCAGAATGGCCGATGAGATTCCCAGGGCAAACAGACGGATATAGGACAGAAGGTCCTGGAATATTCCGGTTACCACTCCGTAGGCATCCCAAATGGCATTGAGGGGCCGCATAAAGATGCTTGAATCCGGATTGTTGAAGAAAACGATCAGAAGTCCGGAAAGGATCATCCCTCCTTTGTAAACGATATCCAGTTTTTCCAGATCCAGGAGTCCGAGGTAACTGCCTCCCTGGAAGATCACGATAACCAGGATAAACAGAATCCATCCCAAGGTTGAGAGTCCGTATTTTAATCCCTTCTGACGGGTCAGATTGGCCAGATAGAGAATCTTACCGAAGATGATCTGAACAGCCCCGATCAGCATGGAGAGATAAAACATGTTGATGGGACTCTGCATGATATGGCGGAATGATTTGATCAACGGGAAGTCGGCTTCGGTATTTTTCAGAATAAGGAACTTATTATTGTTAAGAGCTTCTTCCCCGATGGCATTTTTCAGTGCGTCGAAATAGGCGGTCTGAGTTTCAAACTCTATGCCTTTCAACTGCCGCAATCCATCCATGATGGCCGGAGCCAGGTTTTGAGCCTCCAGAGCCGAAAGGGTTTCGGCAGAGATCATGTATCCTGAATCCAGGAGGTTGATTCCGAAAAAGGTTCCCGATAATATCCCGAAAATCACTGTGGCGATCCCCAGTAACTGTCCAAGGGTGAGGAGGGGTTTAAAATCTTTCTTCACCTTCAGCTTCAGGAGACTTGCCACGATAATGAAAAACAATCCATAGCCGGCGTCGCCCAGTGCGAAACCAAAGAAAAGCATGAAGAAGGGAGCAAAGAAGGGAGTGAGGTCCAGCTCGCTGTAGGAGGGCAAATCGAAGATTTTGCTAACCGGTTCCAACAGCTTTGAGACTCCTCTGTTTCTGAGTTGAATTGGAGGCTGGTCGTCCTCTCCGGGGAGTCCGGTGGTATAGTATACTTCCTGGTCTTTCAGGAATTCCACGAGGGTCTCTTCTTTTTCCTGAGGGATCCATCCGGTAAGGAGTTTGAGTTTTCCTTCAGCCTCGTTCTCGGTATCGATAATGGTGGAGTGAAACTCAATATCTTTGAGAAGTTCGTGCTTGCCACGTTCAAGAATTTTCACTGCTTCACCTGCGTTGCTTCCAAGCTGCTCACCAATATTCTTAAGTTTATCTTCAAGGGCTTTCCTGTCGTCCCTCAACTCACCCAGAGACCTTTCGGCCAGGGGTTCTTCTTCCAGATCGAGGTTCACTTCTTCTCCGGCAGGACTAAAGATCACGAAGTAGATCCTGCCTGCCTCGTTATTTATTATGCTAAGGTTGTAGTCTTCCTCCCATTGGGAATTGAATCGCTTGGTAGGGCAGGTAAAGAGTCTTGCGATATACCCTTCCTTTTCCAGGTTTCTCAGCTTTTCTGGTGAATAGTTCCCCCAGGGTTCCAGTTTTTTGATCTCCTTTTCCAGCTTGCCAAGCTTTTCCTGTATCTCTTCCTGTTCCTTCATGGTATTTTCGAGGAACACCAGGGTATCGAATGCATGGATACCACTATCTTCCGCTTCCGCATCGGGCTTGCTCCTTTTCAGGTTCCGAAGCATGGATTCGTAGCGGTTGAGCAGGTTATTTTTATCTGCCAGGGTCTCCTTTTTCACTCCTGCATTTTTCTCTTCAATATGAAGGAGTCCTACATTCCTGAGCTCTTTCAGGAAATCGGTATATTCTTCATGGTATACCAACAGGATAAATTTCTTCATCGGAACAATCATGCCGCTTCCTCCTTTCTTGCATTTTCCTGTCTTTGCTTCACGATTTTCTGGGCCGACTTATTGAGGTTTTCCTCATCTTCCAGATATCTTTTAATCTTCCGGATTGCATTATTATAATCAGGGATCTGAACTTTCTCAAAGAGGTTAACCTTCTGAGTGGTTTTCTTCCGGGCGTGATCCAGGAGGTGGTGTCTTTCCAGGCAGATCTCCTTTTTGATCAGCAGGGAAGCCAGGGTCTTCAGAATTTCCACTCCCTGCAGGAACCAGAATGGCCGGTTGAGAAGGGGAAAATCTTTTATGTCGAATTCGACCGATTCCAGTTCCGGGATTTTGATCCCGGCAATTTTTACCGGTTTAAGGTTAATTTTTTTCACTTTCAGCAAGCTGGTATCGAATTCAGCCCAGAACTGGGTTTTGTCAAGATATCCGGCGGTTGCTTCCTCGATTTCTTTTTCGATGGCATGCACCTGTTCAAGGGCTTTTCTTACTTCCATCCTCAGTGCAGATTCCTTACTCTTGAGGGTAGGGAGGGCCCTGACCCTTATTTTCAGCTGCTTATCGAGTTGCTGAAGCGATGTTTTGTTATATTGAAATTTAACTGCCATAATCTGCGTAGGTCATCAGTTTGCGGTTTCGGTAACTGAATCTTTGCGGTGTTTTTCGGGCCAGTATTCCTTCACAATTTCTTCCTTGATACCTACCTCTGCCTTATTAAAGTACTCTTCGAACATTTCCCAGGTATTATCCAGAATCTCGTCCATATTCAGTCGGGCGTCGATGGAGAGGATTCTCTCGGAATAATCTTTGGCAAACTTCAGGGTTCTTTCGTCGTAATCGGTCAGGTCGAATCCGTTTTCCAGTTTGGTTTTGGCGTTGGCTGCATCGGCATAGAGTCGTACGGCAGCGTTCATAACCTGTGGATGGTCCTTACGCGTTTGTTTTCCAATTACGAGCTGCTTCAGCCTGGAGAGGGAACGGAAGGGATCGACAATGGTCTTTCCGATCTCGGTATCCCTTCTGAGGAAGAGCTGACCTTCGGTGATGTACCCGGTGTTATCGGGAATGGCGTGGGTGATATCTCCTCCGGAGAGACTGGTTACCGCGATGATGGTTATGGAGCCTCCATCGGGGAACTGAACGGCCTTCTCGTAGATACGTGCCAGGTCGGAATAAAGGGATCCGGGCATATTATCTTTGGACGGGATCTGATCCATCCTGTTCGATACGATGGATAATGCATCGGCAAAAAGGGTCATATCGGTGAGCAGTACCAGCACTTTTTCGCCTTTTTCGTGGGCAAAATACTCGGCTGCCGTGAGCGTCATATCGGGAATCAGCAATCTTTCCACCGGCGGATTATCGGTGGTATTGATAAAAGCTACGATTTTTTCCAGTGCACCTGCATTTTCAAAAACCTTACGGTAGTATAGGTAATCGTCGTTGAAGAGTCCCATACCTCCCAACAGGATACGATCGGCCTCGGCATTTAGGGCCACGGAAGCCATCACCTGGTTATAGGGCTGGTCGGGGTCGGCAAAAAACGGAATCTTTTGTCCGGTTACCAGGGTATTATTCAGATCGATGCCGGGTAGACCGGTAGCGATTATTTCTGAAGGCTGTTCGCGTCTTACCGGGTTCACGGAAGGTCCGCCGATCTCCCGCACTTCACCGGTAATTTTCGGACCCTTGTCGATGGGTTCCCCGTAAGCATTCAGGAAACGTCCTGCCAGGTCGTCTCCGATTCTCAGGGTGGGGGGATTCCCCATAAAGATGACCTCGGCATTGGTAGGGATTCCTTCTGTTCCGGTAAAAACCTGAAGGGTAACCTCGTCGCCGAGAATCTTTACCACCTGAGCAAGTCGACCGTGGATCACGGCCAGTTCTTCGTAACCCACGCCGGTGGCTTTCAGGCTGCAGGTTGCCTTGGTTATCTGGGATATCTTGGTATAGATCTTATGAAATGCCTGTTTTTCCATAATTTATTTCCTTTCGTTTATGAGCTCTTCAAGTTCTTTTTCATATTCATTGAACTTGTCGGTTTTGTATTCCGAGTAGTTCATTTGTTTAAGCTGATTGATAAGGGACTTGAAATAGGAGCCCACTTCTTCAAAAGAATCGAATTTAAAAGGTATATCGTTAATATTTAAAACTTTACCCAACATATACTGTTGTCTTTCAAGGGGCGAGATCTGGTCAACCTTGTCGAATGCGTCCTGTTGCAGGATAACAAAATCGATCAGTTCGGATTTCCAGAATCTTTGGTGATAATCCAGGGGAACGCCATCGTCGCCAAGGATATTGATCTGTTCCTGGGCTTCTTTGCCTCTTTGCAGGATGTCTTTGGTTTTGATCACACTGTTTAGCCATTCGGGCGACATGATCTCCTGGAGATTTTCCTGGAATTCTTCGTATTCGAGGTATTTGGAATAACTGTCGATGGGGTCGATCGCAGGATATCTTTTGCTGTCGGCTCTCTGCTGTGAGAGTGAATAGAAACAACGGGCCGCTTTTTTGGTCGATTCGGTCACGGGTTCCTTGAGGTTACCTCCGGCGGGGGATACCGTTCCAATAAAGGTAATGGATCCGGTATGGCCGTTATTCAGCTGAACGTAACCAGCCCTGGAATAGAAATTGGAGATGATGGCCGGAAGGTCCATGGGGAAGGCATCGGGACCCGGCAGTTCCTCCATACGGTTTGACATTTCCCGGAGTGCCTGAGCCCAGCGGGAAGTAGAGTCGGCCAGAAGGAGGACCTTCAGACCCATGCTACGGTAATACTCGGCCAGGGTCATCGCGGTGTATACCGAGGCTTCCCTTGCAGCAACCGGCATGTTTGATGTATTTGCAATAATGGTAGTACGTTCACTCAGGGTACGTCCGGTACGGGTATCTTCCAGGTGTGGGAATTCCTTAAAGATCTCCACCACCTCGTTGGCCCGTTCCCCACAGGCTGCTACAATCACGATATCGGCATCGGCCTGTTTTGCCAGGGCATGCTGAAGAACGGTTTTTCCGCAGCCGAAAGGACCGGGAATGAATCCGGTACCACCCTCTGTTATGGGATTCAGGGTATCTATAACCCTTACTCCGGTTTCCATAATTTTGAAAGGACGGGGTTTGTGCTGGTAAGCCCTCACAGCCAGTTTTACCGGCCATTTCTGGATCATATTTACCTTATGTTCCTGACCTGAAGCCTGGTCCACAAGCACTGCGATGGTATCTTCGAGTTTATATTTCCCTTCTTTCACCACCGATTTGATGGTGTAGGTACCTTCGAATTTAAAAGGAACCATAATCTTGTGGTCTACCCAGTTTTCTTTTACCTGACCGAGCCAGTCGCCTGCATGAACCAGTTCCCCTTCTTTGGCCAGGGGAGTGAAATCCCACTCAGAGCCTTCTTCGAGGGGGTTGTTGTATTCACCCCGGTTCAGGAATACCCCTTCCATCTTATCCAGATCGTTCTGGAGTCCGTCGAAATTCTTTTTCAGGAGTCCGGGTCCCAGAGTTACCTCGAGCATATTCCCCATGAATTCCACCTCCGAACCAATCTTGAGTCCGCGGGTAGATTCAAAAACCTGAATATAGGCCAGGCTTCCGTTAACTTTAATAACCTCGGCCATGAGGCGGGTATCCTCGTGCTTGATCATACAGATCTCGTTCTGGGCTACGTTTCCCTCAATTTCAACCATTACCAGGTTGGCGATGATGCCTTGAACTTTACCTTTACTTTGCATATATCAGCGTTGTTTTTTTATAATACTGTAATCGTCCGGCAGGACAAATGATTTTTTAAAATTTCTGAGCATCTGGTCGTAAATCTTTTTTCCTTCATTGCCATCCAGTTCTTTCCAGCGAAAGATCATCATGAGCTTTAAAAGATAGGTGATCACGGTTTCGACCTCGAAATAATGAAAGAGACTCAGCTCGTCGAGGTAGCTCCAACGGAAACGATCCAGGGCTTTCTCCCTCTCTTTAAAATCTTCGATCTCAGCAATACGCTGAGCTTCAGAGATGTAATCCACATCCATGATCATTCGAAGATCCGGCAGTTTGCCCGGACTTGCAAGGACCGAGGCCAGGGAATTCACTTCCAGGATCTCTGTTTCCGGGTCCTTATTATGCTTTCGTGCTACGTAGGCGGCGATAATATTACTGGTATTCAGTTCAAACTCAAACCACTGATTAAGAAATGGGTTTGAGTGTGGAAGAACGTGGGAATAAAACCCTTTAAGCAGGAAAAGCTCAGCTTCTTTTCTCGAAACCACTTCCTTTTCTATTTTCACCTTCCGGATCAGTTCGATCATGTAATCGGGAAGTTCCGGTTTTTCCGGCAGAATGGAATCCAGCCTTTCCAGTTCTTCCTCGAAAATGCTTCCGGGGTAATTCGCCAGTTCGGTGTAGACAGGGTTCTCATCGTACAGGAAGGAAATCAGGTTTTCATGATCTTTTGACAGGAATAGCTGGCGGACGAGGTCAAATTCATCCGGCTGCACCTGTTCCTGCAGAAATTCCTTGAAGGCCAGCAGACTTTTCTCATACTGGGCATCTTCAAGACTGATTTCCGGTAGACCTGCAATAAGATAGTGATATTGTCCTGCGATACGCATTATTTTTGAGTATTGAAAAGGAAGTTATTCAGTTTCGGACTCATGTACATTTTGATGAATGTATCGAAGTCTTCTTCAGAAAAGCTGATCTTGTAAGAATGGTCGCCGGGGCCGATCTCAAATCCCTTATGAAGCTTTTCGCTGAACTGAATTTTCACCCCTTTGTCGAGGTTTGTGCGGATTTCCTTTTCAATGAATTCAAGAAAGTCTTTCTCCAGATTTTCGGGCATGGTGACGGCCAAATCCAGGCGGTCCTGATTTGGATCCCATTTTTCGGCCATCAGAAGGATGATCTTCGCGATCATTTCTTTGTCATTGAATACATTTTGAGTCGCATCCTGAATTCCCTGAGAAAGCAGATTTTCAGAGATTTCCTGTTTCAGGGCCTCAATGGCCTGACGCGAGCTCAATTTGAGATCATTGGTCATGGCATTTTTCTGGTCTTCCGCTTTTTTTCTGGCGTCTGACAGGATTTTTTCAGCCTTTTCCTTTGCATCGTTGATCATTTCTTCAGCTTTGATCTTAGCATCCTCCAGGATATGGTCGGATTCTTTTTTCGCTTTTGAAACGCCCTCATTATAGATCTTTTCGGTTAATTGCTGAAGTTTATCTTCCATGTTCGTATGTTTTAAAAAATCAAATATCCGTTTTTTTTGAAAGGAGCACAAAAATAGGACTTGTTATTCAAATAACAAATTATTATCCGTTAAAAAATGCCCCATCCGCCTGTCACTTCCCAGGGATGAAAAGAAAAATTCTTTTCTGCTCAAGTATCCCTGGTTTTTATTCCCTTTTCCGGTAGAAGATGAACCGGGAGGCAAAGAGTCAAATATCAGCAGGACAAGTCTTTGAAATTTATTGTTATTAATTTCACAATAACCTCTGCAAGTAATTAATAATTTTTACATTTGGGCATGAGAATAATCATATTGACACTGTTTTTGTCTCTTTTCGGGGGTTGCAGAGAAAGGTCTGAATACCTTGAATTATCCGAACGAGTACGCAATTTTTGGTTTGAGAAGCATAATTTTTTCCAGGATGTCCCGGATGTCTGGGGAAATTATACCCTGAATCTCAGTTTTGAGGCTTTATTGGAATCCGAAGGAAAGGATCCTGGCTCAACAGGAGTCCAAAAAGTGCTTGAGGTAATGGAAAAGAGGGGTTATCGGGCGGGCGATACCCTTGATTACCGCTTGGAACCATTCTGCAGTCTGGCCTTTCCCCTTTTTGAGACCACCGGTGATTCGGCCTGGTTGCCCGGATTTGCTCACAGTACGGGACAAATGTATTCTGAACTGACCCGTTCACCGGAAGGAGCCGTGTATTTTTATGATCCCCGGCATGAGCATCCCTGCCTGTTAATCGATTTTATACAGGAATATTCACTGAGGATGGCAAGGGCCGGGTACATCACCGGAGATACCTTATTCTATCGGGAATGCGTGGATCAGTTTTATATTCATGCCCGGATTCTCCGGGATCCTGAAACCGGATTATGGAGTCAGGGAAGGGGCTGGCTGCCCACGCCCCTGGAAATTTCGCCGGGTGCCTGGAGCCGGGGCCATGGATGGCTTATGAGGGGAATGGTATTATCGCTCAGGGTTCTGCCCAAAGGTTCCAGGTGGCAGCTTGAGTTGCAAAGTCTCATGGAAGAAACCCTAATGTCTCTTTTAAAGGTCCGACCCAAAGGCGAACTCTGGCCGGTCCTTCTAAACCGTGATCCGGCAGAGACCTATCCTGAAACAAGCGGTAGCGGAATGATTGCCGGTTATGCCGCCATGGCCCTCAGGGACGGCTTTATCCCGGAGGCCAACCGGAAAGAAGTGCTCAGCATGATTGAATCGGTAACCCGTGCCATGAAGCTTTTTGTAACTGCAGAGGGGGAAATTTTGAATACCTGCGAGGGACCCGGTCCGCTTTCCTCTGAGGAAAAATACCTGGAGGAAGAGCCTTATGCGGGAAATGAGCACGGGTACCAGGCCTTTTTCCATGTTTTTGCCAGGTACCACCGGAAATAATCAGTCCTGGGTTTTGGGGGCTGCAGTAAAATGATCGTAGAGTAAAAGGCTCAGAACCGTGAGCATACCCATGGCGGCAAGGACGTATCCGAATTGCCAGGGTTCGTTTTGCTGCCAGAGAAATTCCGTAAGCTGTTCCATATCCATATCCATGTTGGCCATAGCCAGCTCGTAAATTTCAGTATTGGTTAACTCGGCCCCTTTGGCATGTGCGGGGATATACACGTAGGCAAATTTTACCTTATCGGATAGATTCTGATAAACGTTCCCGGAAATAAATCCCCCGATAAAATTGCCAATGGCAATGGGCAGAAACTGCGTTCCCATGTAGAGGGCCGACTTATCACGGGGAGCAATCCTTCCGATATATTCCAGGATCTTGGGAGAGTAGCTCATTTCTCCAATGGAGAAAATAAAGATGGAGAATACCAGGAAGAAGGGATTCCGCGTCAGCACAGCCAGGGTAAGTCCGAGGGTATTCAGAAGAATCCCGCCGGTCATCGAGTGAAGGGGCCGGAATTTAGCGACCAGGCTGCTGACCACGATCTGGAAAAGGACGATAAAAAAGGCATCGAGTGTGATCAGCTTTTCGGCCAGAATAATCCCGTCGGCAGTACCAATGGCATTTGCCAATCCGGGCGATAAGCGGTAGAGGGCATCAAAAAGAAGGGAAGTTTGCACCCACTGGTCGATGTATACCGGCAGACTGTAAAAGAATTGCCAGAAAACGGTCCAGGCACCGATCACGATCAGAAGAAAGAGGCTGAATCTCAGGTCTTTCAGGACCGTGAAAATGTTATGAAAGATGATTCTGAGGCTTTTCCCCAGGGGATCTTTGTTGGGTTCTCTCTCGGGTTCCCGGAAAAAGAACAGGGTAATTAACAGGTTTATGAAAATGGCAGCCGACGACATGATGAAGATGTTCATCCAGTTCGTTTCCCTAAGTTCGGATGCCAGGACCGGACCTATCAGTCCGCCGATGTTGATCATCATATAAAAAATACCAAATCCCAGGGAAGAATTTTTTTCGTTTGTGGTCTTGGCGATGGTCGCCGAGATCACGGGTTTGAACAATGCCGCTCCGATGGCCGCATAGAAAAAGGTAATAAAAACCGCCGAAAATGAGGAAACGATCCCCATCAGGAAATACCCGCTCGACATAATGATGAACGAGAGGATAAGAACATTGCGGTACCCGTATTTATCGGCAATGGCACCGGTGATCACCGGAAGGAAATAGAGGATGGCATTCACGATCCCCATGATCAGTCCCTTTTCAACCTGGGTAAAACCCAGGGCTCCGGATTCCGGCGAGTTGGTCAGATAGAGAGCGAGAAGATTAAAAATTCCATAATATCCCCAGCGTTCAAATAGTTCAAGAATATTTGCCGACCAGAAAGTACGGGGATAGGATTTTACCTGGGAAATAAAGCCTGCCATCCTTATAAAGGGTTCTATTCAAGTTCTGGTGTTTGATCCAGAGCGCCAAGGGCCGCCACATAATCCGGCTCATCCACGATCTCGGGAACCTGCTGACTATGGACCACGTTGCCATTCTCATCGATCACCACCACTGCACGTGACATAAGTCCTGCGAGGGGACCGTCGAGGATCTCCACACCGTAATCCTTGCCGAAGGTATGGTTTCTGAAAAGACTTGCGGTAACCACTTCATTGAGTCCCTCGGCTCCGCAAAAGCGGCTAAATGCAAAGGGAAGGTCCATGGAAAGACAAATGACCACGGTATTGTCCAGATTCTGTGCTTCTTCGTTGAATTTCCTTACGGAAGTAGCACAGGTACTGGTGTCTGCGCTGGGGAAAATATTGAGAACCACTCTTTTCCCTCTGTAATCCGATAGTTTCAATTCGGAAAGGTCGGACTTAACCGCAATAAAATCCTGAGCCGGTATGCCGTTAACAGGAAGATCACCGTAGGTGTTTACCGGATTTCCCTTGAGCGTAATTGATGCCATTGTAATATGATTTTAAAGTTAGATGATTTTCTAACAAGAAATAATTAAAAATGTTTGAATGGGGTTTAAGGGTTTACCAGGGCAACCAGTCGGTTCTGTGCAAAAAAGAATTTCATATTATTGAAAAATGAAACCCGCAGATCCCTCTTACACACTCTCTTCCAGTTCTTCAAAGATGTAGGAAATCCGCTCTGTATGCTTATCATAGGTGTAAAGTTTTTTATCTTTTCTTTTTTCAAAGAAGCTCACCATGGCAAAATCTCCAATACACATCAGGCTATGAAGGAAAAGAAAAACGGAAATAAAAAGGAATCCGTAGGGCCCCGAGAAAAAGAGGACCGCAATGCTTATCCCATTGATAAAAGCAAAGGGTGACAGGGCAACGAAATAAAACTGCCTTCTACCAACTACGTAGTTATCGGTAGATACATAAAACAGCATCTGTTTCAGGTCCATACCGAAAAATACCCGGGGTGCGCCGGAAAGTTTATAGGCAAGAGCATGGAGTCCCTCATGAAGGGGTATGACCAGCAATGTGCCCGAAAGGATCGCCCATAAAAGGATTTTTAGATAGGGTCCGGCGGTAAAGATCCCGGCCCGGAAGCCATAGATGGAAAATCCAAGGACAAAGACTCCGAGGAAAATATTTACAAAACGGTAAAATATCCCGGAGCGGGTGGCATGGCCGATATTCCGGAATACGAAGGGGATGATGCTTTCGTACCTCAGTTCTTCCAGGAGGCGGAATTTCGGAGAATTATGCAGATCATCCACTGCCGGGTTATTCATAGTACTTGCGAATATAGTCAATAAACAGTGTAAGAGGGCTGATTGTTTGTGAAGGAGTTTTCACAAAAAAGCCTACTTTTGGGTTGGCTAACCAAATCTGCCATACCTATGAATCGCGGGAATCTCAGGGGGTACAGCTATGCTTTCGGGGCATCCTTTGCCCTGGCTGCCTCGTTTATTTTCAGCAAAGCAGCGCTGAATCTGATTGATATGATCCACTTCGGATTTATCTGGTTTGGTTTTGGGATGATACTGAATTTTGCATGGATGATATTCCGCAAGGGTTTCCGGTTCACATCGGGTATGAGGCGGCCGACATTGATAACGGCCCTTATCATTGCCATTGTGGAAGGAGCTGCCACCGGATTATTTTACGTGGCCATTCAGAAGATGGAGAATCCGGCTGTGGTATCCTTTATTGGCAATCTCGGCCCCGTTCTGGTCACGCTCATGGGAATCACCCTCCTTCGCGAGAAGTACAGTCTCTTACAGCTTTTTGGCATCCTGCTTACCCTTGCCGGGGTTTTTGCCCTTTCCTTCAACCGGGGAACGGAGTTATCCAGTTTTTTTCAGCCCGGCGCCATCTATGTATTGCTGGCTGCAGTATTATTTTCGGGAGCGACCATTTTTGCCCGCTGGAAGAGGGAGGATCTGGACCCGGAGTTAATGTCGAGCATCCGCTCGGCGCTCCTGTTCGTTTTTTTCGGGATTCTGTTGACGGGTAACGGTTTTGACCGGGCCATTCCTTCCGGGGTATGGCTTTACCTGCTGGCCGGGTCTTTTCTGGAGACTCTGATTACCATCGTATTTGCCTACCAGGCGCTTCGTTATATTGAAGCAGCGCGAACTTCACTGATTATTAGTCTGAAGGGTCTGTGGGTACTGGCAGGAGCTTTTCTTTTCCTGGATGTTTTTCCGCAAAACTATGAACTGATCGGCGGAATGGCCTCGCTCACCGGAGTGATTTTGCTTAGTCTGCCCGGCCGGAGGTCAAAAATCTGAGATCACGTATTCGTAGGAGGTGGCATTTTTAGCTTTCCGGAAGTAGGAATTGGCCCGGGAGTTATTTCCTTTCCGAGCATAGTACCGTCCCAGTCCCATATAGGCAATACCATTGGCAGAGCGGGTGAAATCGTCGTATTTCTCTGAAAGTTTGAGTGCTTTTTCATATTCCCTGTAGGCATCCTCGTATTTTTTTTCCGATTTTTCCAGGTAATATGCGTTGAAGAGGTGGTACTGGAAATTTGCATAGGGATCATCCCATTCTTTCAACCGCTTCAGAATGACCGGAGCGAAAAAGTATTTTTTGTTGAAGAGGAGTACCTCCAGGTATTTCCCTGCATAGAAGGGATTCTGGGGAAACTGCCGGTAGAGTCCGGCCAGAAGTTCCGAGGCTTTATCCAGGTTTTGCTCGTAATTCAGGTATAAAAGAGCGAGAAAGAACCGGGCTTCCACCTTCAGGAATACTGCATTTTTGGCACAATACTCCAGCTGCTGAAGTCCGGCCTCCCGGTCTCCATCCTGAAAAAGGGCTGCGACCGGTTTGTAAGCCGGATGTTTTTCGGGGTATGCTTCAATATAATAGTTGTATAAACCTGTAGAAAAGTAGAACTCCACAAATTCATCCTTTAACTCGAAGCCTTCCATCGCATGGCGGTACATGCGGTTGAGATGGGGGAAGACTTTCCCCGGGCTCCCGTTATCGGCCCAGAACATAGCCAGAAATGCACGGGAGAACATATCGAAAAAGATGGCTTCGAGATTGTCCTCGTAGAGGTCGGCCATTTTTTCGGCAGAGACGATGGACTGCTCCATGAGTTCAATAAATCCGGGGGCTTTGGGATGATCGTCGGTGATGGGGAAATATTTCCAGTAAAGTTCCAGGGCTTTCAGGAAGGGGACTGCCGGGTGATCGGGACTGTAATTTTCCAGGTCCCTGATCATTTGTCCGGATTGTTCGAAGCGATAATTATAAATGGCAAGGATTCCTTCCCTGATTTCCCCGGTCAGATTCTCGTTTTCCAGGATATTTTTTTGTGAATGAAGGGCAGGCGTGAGCAAAACCAGCAACAGAAGGGTTAATAAGGACCGGATCATAAACAATATGAATTAATTCGGGGCAAAGATAACATCGAAAACTCAAAAATTACCCTGAAACCGGGCTTTTGAAAAAATTGCATTAATTTTAGCCGGCAGGAGGAAGAGATATGATACAGATTGACGATAAACTGGTGAGCATGGAGATGTTTGAGGAGGAGTTTCATTGCCACCTGGAGAAATGCTTTGGCAATTGTTGTGTTCATGGAGATTCGGGAGCACCTTTGACGGATGAGGAGGCAGAAAACCTTGAAAAGATTTACCCACGGGTGATGGCGCAGCTTACGGAAGAAGGAAGGAAAGCCATAGACCGGCAGGGAACCTGGGTAACGGATTCGGACGGGGATAAGGTTACTCCTCTTATCGAAGGCAGGGAGTGTGCCTATACCTGGTTCAGGAACGGGATTGCCCTTTGTGGGATAGAAAGGAGTTATGAACTTGGCAAGGTTGAGTTCAGAAAACCCCTGAGCTGTCATCTTTATCCTATCCGGACCAGCATTGTAGGGGATTATACCGCGATTAACTATCACCGATGGGGCATTTGCGAACCGGCCCGTGTATTGGGAAAAAGGAAGGGACTCCCGGTTTTCCGGTTTCTGAAGGACTCTATTATAAGAACCTGGGGGGAAGAGTTTTACCGGGAAATGGAAAAGATATATGAAGAGCTCAAAAAAGACGGAATGTTATAAAACAGACTGAAGATCAAGAGCTTAAATTTTCATTTATCACTATCTTTGAATTCGTCCGGAAATACTAATTAACTCAAATACAAGCATTATGATCAAAGACTACATTGAACAGAACAAGGACAGGTTTCTTGAGGAACTTTTGGCGTTGATCCGCATACCCTCCATCAGCTCTGAGGAATCGCACAAGGGCGATATGCATAAAATGGCGGAGGCCCTGGTCGACAGTCTGCTGGCAGCGGGAGCCGACAAGGCCACAGTGATCAAAACCAAGGGTCACCCGGTGGTTTATGCAGAAAAAATGGTGGATGAAAGGCTTCCAACGGTTTTGGTCTATGGTCATTATGATGTTCAGCCGGTAGAGCCCCTGGAACTGTGGAAGTCACCTCCTTTTGAGCCGGAGGTGAGGGAGGGTAAGATATATGCCCGGGGTGCCGACGACGACAAGGGTCAGCTATTCATGCATGTAAAAGCCTTTGAGTATATGGTGCAAAGCGGAGACCTGAGCTGCAACGTCAAGTTTATGATAGAAGGGGAGGAGGAGATCGGATCGCCGAGTCTTGAAGCCTTTTGCAAGGAGCACAGGGAGATGCTATCGGCCGATGTGATCCTGGTTTCCGATACCACCATTATGTCCAACGATATACCCTCCATTACCGTGGGTTTGCGCGGATTGAGTTATCTGGAGGTGGAGCTTACCGGCCCCAACCGTGATCTGCATTCGGGATTATACGGGGGTGCCGTGGCCAATCCTGCGAATGTGCTGAGTGAAATTATAGCTTCCCTGAAGGATAAGGATAACCGAATTACTATACCCGGATTCTATGACAAGGTATTGGAGGTAAGCGAAGAGGAGAGAAAGGAGATGGCGAAGGCCCCTTTCAGCCTTGAAAAATATAAGAAAGAGTTGGAACTGGATGAAGTGGACGGTGAGAAGGGATTTACGACCACGGAGCGGACCGGAATCCGGCCCAGTCTGGATGTTTGCGGGATCTGGAGCGGGTATACCGGGGAGGGGGCCAAGACGGTTCTGCCTTCGAAGGCGACGGCCAAGATTTCCATGCGGTTGGTACCGAATCAGAATTCGCATGAGATTGACAAGCTTTTTGAGGAGCACATCCGGAATATTACTCCACCTACGATGAAAGTCAGGGTGAGGAGTCTGCATGGCGGACAGGGGTATGTGGCGCCGATAGATACGCCGGCCTATCAGGCTGCCAGCCGGGCCATGGAGGAGACCTTCGGCAAGAAACCCGTGCCAACGAGGAGTGGGGGAAGTATACCCATCATCCCGACTTTCGAGGAGGTTTTGGGGATCAAATCCATCCTTATGGGCTTCGGACTGGAGTCGGATGCAATTCACTCACCGAATGAGAATTACCCCTTGTTCAATTTCTATAAGGGCATTGAGACCATTCCCTTGTTTTACCGGTATTTTGCGGAGGGAATGAAGTAAGAGAGCAGTAACATTTTTCTGCCATATCTTTTTCTGAAGGGGTGTGGACCCTGAATTGTTAATATTTTCATGTAAATCTTGTTGAAAAAAGGGGCGAACGCCGAAAAAACTATATATTTGCATAGTTAAGCCCTAAAACAACAGATTATCATGGCACAAATTCGCTTTGAAGCCCTTCAGGCGGTACTCACCCGTAAACCTGCTTTTGTCCAGGCGCCCACTCAGAAAGTTTCGGAATACTATGCGGTTAAGGTCTTCGACTATCAGAAGATGCGGAAATACATTTCTGAGGATGCTTTCAGGAATGTGATGGAGGCGATTGAAAAAGGAACGCGGATTGACCGGAAGGTGGCCGATCAGGTTGCTTCGGGGATGAAGGCCTGGGCGATGGAGCATGGGGTAACCCATTACACCCATTGGTTTCATCCGCTCACCGACGGGACTGCCGAGAAGCACGATGCTTTTATTGATCCTTCGGAGCATGGCGGGGTAGTGGAGAATTTCAGCGGTGAGTTATTGGCCCAGCAGGAGCCGGATGCATCTTCTTTTCCGAGCGGCGGACTCCGGAATACGTTTGAGGCCCGGGGTTACACTGCCTGGGATCCTTCCTCTCCTGCATTTATCGTGGGAAATACCTTAAGCATACCCACCATTTTTGTGTCTTATACGGGAGAAGCGCTGGATTCGAAGACTCCTCTTCTGAAGGCTCTTCAGGCGATTGACCGGGCTGCCACGGAGGTTGCCCTGTATTTTGACCGTCATGTGACCCGGGTACAGTCGAACCTGGGCTGGGAGCAGGAGTATTTCCTGATCGATGAGGCCTTGTACAATGCCAGGCCCGATCTGAGTCTGACGGGCAGGACTCTGATGGGGCATGCTTCGGCCAAGGATCAGCAGCTGGATGATCATTATTTTTCTTCGGTTCCTGAGCGGGTGAAGGCCTTTATGTATGAGTTAGAAATTGAATCCTATAAATTGGGCATTCCGGTAAAAACCCGGCATAACGAGGTGGCGCCCAATCAGTTTGAATGTGCTCCGGTGTATGAGGAGACCAATCTTGCGGTAGATCACAATTTGTTGTTCATGGATCTGGCGAAGAGAATTGCGCGCAAGCATTTTTTCAGGGTACTTTTCCATGAGAAGCCCTTTGCCGGTGTGAACGGATCCGGAAAGCACAGCAACTGGTCGCTCTCTACCGATACAGGAACCAATCTGTTATCGCCCGGGAAAACCCCCAGGTCCAACCTGATGTTCCTGACCTTCCTGGTGAATACGGTGATGGCGGTTTACAAAAACCAGGATCTGCTGCGGGCCAGTATTGCCTCAACCGGGAATGCGCACCGGCTGGGTGCCAATGAGGCTCCCCCTGCGATAATTTCCGTTTTCCTTGGGACCCAGATATCGGTCATGCTCGATGAGATACAGGAAAAGGTAACTACCCGGAAGATGACCCCGGATGAGAAAACCGAGCTAAAGCTGAATATTGGCAAGATCCCTGAGATCCTGCTCGACAATACCGACAGGAACCGGACTTCTCCCTTTGCTTTTACCGGGAACCGGTTTGAGTTCAGGGCGGTGGGTTCCTCGGCAAATTGTGCTTCACCCATGATTGCCCTGAATACGGCAGTGGCCGATCAGCTATGGCAGTTTAAGTCGGAGGTGGACGCCATCATTAACAAGGGTGTCAAGAAGGATGAAGCCATCCTTAAGGTATTGCGCAAATACATTATCGAGTCTAAGCCCGTAAGATTTGATGGAAATAACTACAGTGAGGAATGGGTGAAGGAAGCGGAAAGGCGTGGACTCACCAATATCCAGGATGTTCCCGAGGCATTGAAGGCCTACGTGTCTCAACAGAACATTGAGCTTTTCACCCGGCAACAGGTGCTGTCGGAGAGGGAGTTGCATGGACGTACTGAGGTGAAGTATGAAAACTACATGAAAAGAGTTCAGATTGAATCGCGGGTGCTGGGGGATTTGGTAATGAACCATATTGTTCCCATTGCGGTGGAGTACCAGACGGTTCTGGTCGATAATGTGGCCGGACTCAAGGAATTGTTTGATGAAGAGGAATACGAACAACTGGCCGGATCCCGGCTGGATCTCATCCGTGAAATATCGGGTCATATTTCCTATATCAAGGCAAAGGTGAAGGAAATGACCGAAGCCCGTAAAGTAGCCAATAAGATAGAGGACATGGAAGCCAGGGCGAATGCCTATTCGAAATCGGTGGCTCCTTTCCTGGAAGATATCCGTTACCATGTAGACAAACTGGAGCTCATTGTGGATAATGAAATTTGGCCCCTTCCCAAGTACCGGGAACTTCTATTTAGCAGTTGATCAGATTTTTTGACCGAAAACTGCGTTTTTTTAATTAGCAAAAATCTGTAATTTTAACGGAATTATTTTTTCGTGCAGAAAAGTGGGCCGGAGGTATACTTACCGGTCTGACACACCGTTATAAGGATGTATTTTCCCGGAAAGGGTTAATTAAAAAAGGAAGAACATGAGAGAATCAAACAGGGGCATTATTTCCCTTCTTATTATTCTGATAATCAGTATTATTGCAGTGCCTGCCGATGCGCAGCGCAAGGACAGGGATGCAAAGGCCAATGCGGCTTTCGAGGCGGGTGAGTTTTATGAGGCCATAGATTTATACAAAAATGCCTACAACAAGATCCGCGATAAAAACAAGAAGAATGAGACTGTTTTTAAGATTGCGGAGTGTTACCGCATCATCCGGGATCCCCGGAAAGCGGAGGTCTGGTATAAGAAAGCTGTCAGGGCCGATTTTCAGGATCCCATGATATATCTGAGATTTGGGGAGATGCTCATGATGAATGAGAATTATGATGAAGCGATTGAGCAGTTTAAAAAATATCAGGAGCTGGTACCCGATGATCCCAGGGCTGAGAACGGAATCCGATCCTGCCAGGTAGCGGTTGAGTGGATAGAGAACCCTACCGGTTATGTGGTGGACGAGATGCGGTATTTTAATTCCCGCGAACGGGATTTTAGTCCGGCCTATACCGAGGATGATTTTGCCACGGTATTTTTCACTTCCACCCGTGAGGATGCCACGGGCAATGAGACCCACGGTGCTACGGGTGAGAGTTTTACCGATATTTTTGTGAGCCGGATGGACAGAAAGGGCAAATGGAGCACACCGGTTCCCCTGGAGGAGGAATTCAGTTCAGAATCGGACGATGGCACTCCCAATATTTCGCACGATTTCAGCACTTTGTATTTCACCCGTTGTCCGAAGGGAAAAAATGAGCAACTCGGTTGCCAGATCTTTTTCTCGAAACGGTCGGGTGCCTTCTGGGGTCCGCCGGAAAAGCTGGCCCTGGCTGAAGACAGTCTGGTGGTTGCCCACCCTGCTATTTCTCCCGACAATTTTACCCTCTACTTTGTTTCGGACATGGCCGGATCGGCGGGGGGCAAGGATCTTTGGATGGTAACCCGGGCCAATGAAGGGGACCAGTGGAGTGAACCGGAAAATATGGGTCAGGATATCAATACCCCCGGGGATGAGATGTTTCCCTATGTGCATTACGACGGAACCTTATATTTCAGTTCAGACAGTCATATTGGTCTTGGCGGACTCGATATTTTTAAGGCCACCAAATCGGATAACGACCGTTGGGTGGTTGAAAACATGAGGCCGCCGATCAATACTCCCCTGGATGATTTTGGGATCACTTTTGAAAGCGATGCGGAACGAGGATTTTTCTCCAGTTCACGTAAAGGAAGAGCTAACGATGAGATTTACTCCTTCTACCTTCCTCCTTTGAAATTCAACATTGTGGGTGAGGTAAGAAATGAAAAAACTGATCAGCTAATCCCTTCAGCCACGATAAAATCCATTGGTAGTGACGGGTTAACCCTGGAAGCGGAGACGGGTGACGACGGAAGTTTCCGCTTTATGCTGAAACCTTCGACGGATTATGTGTTCATTGCCTCCAGCGATGGATTCCTGAATGGAAAAGAGAGGGAGACGACCAAGGGACTGGAGCAATCCACAGACTTTAGCACGGTGATTTATCTTTCGCCGGTAGACCAGGTAATAGAGCTTCCCAATATATTCTATGATTTTGCCAAATGGGACCTCAGACCGGAGTCTATGGTTTCGCTAGACAATCTGGTGGAGACTCTCAGGGATAATAATCCCAATATCACCATTGAGCTTATGTCGCATACCGACTCCAGGGGGTCTGCACAGGATAACGATCTGCTTTCTCAGAGGAGGGCGCAATCGGTTGTGGATTACCTGATCTCGAAGGGCATTGCCTCCGACCGGCTTCAGGCCAAAGGTTACGGGGAATCCGTTCCCAAGGTGGTGGATGAGAATACCGCAGAGCAGTATGAATTCCTGAATGTGGGTCAGGAGCTTACGGAAGAGTTTATCAATTCCCTTCCGGCCGACCAGCAGGAGCAGGCGCATCAGGTGAACCGCCGGACAGAGTTCAGGGTGTTGAGGACGGATTATATTCCGCGGGACTAGCGCGAAAAAATCCCTACCTTTGCACAAAAAAGATGTCTGACTCAAGATACCTCCGAAGGGGAGTTTCTTCCCGTAAAGAAGATGTACACAAAGCCATTAAGAAGGTTGACAAGGGTTTATTCCCCAATGCTTTTTGCAAGGTTATTCCCGATATTCTTACCGGTGATGAGGAGAGCTGTCTGGTTATGCATGCCGACGGAGCGGGCACCAAGTCTTCCCTTGCTTATGCCTATTGGAAGGAAACCGGGGATATTTCCGTCTGGAAAGGGATAGCCCAGGATGCCATCGTGATGAATACCGACGACCTGTTGTGTGTGGGGATCACAGACAATATTCTTCTTTCATCGACCATAGGACGAAACAAAAATCTTATCCCGGGCGAGGTAATCACTGCGATCATTGAAGGCACGGAGGAGTTCATCGAAAAGATGCGGGATCTGGGAGTAAGAATTATTCTTACCGGGGGAGAGACTGCCGATGTGGGCGATCTTGTCCGCACGGTGATAGTCGACTCGACGGTTACGGCAAAAATCGGGCGGAAAGACATTATTGAGAATCGCATCCAACCCGGAGATGTAATCGTAGGTCTGTCTTCTTTTGGAAAGGCAAACTACGAAGATGAGTATAACGGTGGAATGGGCAGTAACGGACTTACTTCTGCACGGCACGACGTTTTTGCTTCCTATCTTGGTGATAAATATCCCGAAACCTTTGATAATGCCGTTCCGGAGGACCTGGTATACAGCGGTTCCATGAAGCTTACCGATCCGGTTGAGGGCACGGGTCTGGATGCCGGGAGACTTGTTCTTTCCCCAACGCGGACTTACGCACCGGTGATCAACCGGGTGCTAAAGGAGCACAGGGAGCACATCCACGGAATGATTCATTGTTCGGGAGGAGCTCAGACCAAGGTTCTTCATTTCACGGACCGGATATCGGTGGTTAAGGATAATTTGTTTCCAACCCCTCCTTTATTCAGACTTATCCAGCGTGAGTCGGCCACCCACTGGAAGGAGATGTATGAAGTCTTCAATATGGGCCATCGTTTTGAGCTTTATCTTCCCGGAACTGTGGCTCAATCGGTAATCGATATTTCCGAATCATTGGGTGTGGAAGCCAGGGTGATTGGCTACTGTGCCGAATCGGACACCCGGTCTCTTACCATTAAAAGTGAGCACGGAAGCTTTCAGTATTAAGAATATTTATTTGTAACTTTGTTGGCTTAAAAATTAGCATCTGAATGGCGAATTTGATACTGGAAAAACTGGAAGGAGTAAAAACCCGGTTTGAGGAAGTTCAGCAACTGATTTCCGATCCGCAGGTTATATCCAATATGGACAGGTATGTGAGGCTGAACAAGGAATACAAAAATCTTGAGCCCCTGATCGAGAGTTACGACCAATACAAAAATATCATCAGCAACATTGATTCGGCTCGCGAAATTCTGAATGTGGAAAAAGATGAAGAAATGCGGGTAATGGCCAAGGCTGAGCTGGATGAGCTTAACGAAAAGATTGGTCCGCTGGAAGAAAGGATTAAAATGCTTCTTTTGCCGGAAGACCCGGAGGATGAAAAGAATGCGGTGGTTGAGATCAGGGCTGGTACCGGAGGCGATGAGGCCAGTATTTTCGCGGGAGATCTTTTCCGCATGTACACCAAATATTTTGAGACCCGAAAGTGGAAGTTTGAGGTGACCAGTTCCACGGAAGGGACGGTGGGAGGATTCAAGGAAATAATCATGAATGTTACCGGGGAGGAGGTTTACGGAACCATGAAGTATGAGTCGGGTGTTCACCGGGTTCAGAGGGTACCGCAGACCGAAACACAGGGGAGGGTTCACACCTCGGCTGCCACGGTGGCGGTTCTTCCGGAGGCGGATGAGTTTGATATCGAACTGAAAGAAAGCGATATACGTAAGGATACCTATTGTTCCAGCGGTCCTGGGGGACAATCGGTAAACACCACATATTCAGCCATACGATTAACCCATATTCCTACCGGGATTGTGGTTACCTGCCAGGATGAAAAATCGCAGTTAAAGAACCTGGATAAGGCGATGAAAGAGTTGAAAACCCGAATTTACAACATTGAGTACCAGAAAAGAATGGATGCCATTGCTTCAAAGAGGAAGACCATGGTTTCTTCGGGGGACCGTTCAGCCAAAATACGGACATACAATTATCCACAGGGAAGGGTAACGGATCACAGGATAAATCTGACCTTGTACAATCTTCAATCCACTCTCGACGGCAATCTGGAAGAGGTACTTGAAAAGCTGAAACTGGCAGAGAACGCGGAGAGGCTTAAAGAGAGCGGCATAGAATAAGATGACACTAGAAAATATATATAACCAGATCGTTACAAAGGAGAGCTACCTTTGTGTGGGGCTGGATTCTGATTTCAACCGAATTCCGAAATTTCTGCTGGATTTTGAGTATCCTTTGTTTGAGTTTAACAAGAGGATTATTGATGCAACGGCAGATCTGGCGGTGGCTTACAAGCCCAACCTGGCTTTTTACGAAAGTCTGGGAACTGCAGGGTGGATGAGTCTTGAAATGACGGTTGAGTATTGTAAGAAGCAGCATCCGGAGATTTTTCTGATTGCCGATGCCAAGAGGGGGGATATTGGGAATACTTCGCGGAAATATGCTTCAGCTTTTTTCAATAATATGGGTTTTGATGCGATTACCGTGGCACCCTACATGGGTGAAGACAGCATAAAGCCTTTTCTCCAGTACGATGAAAAGTGGGTGATTTTGCTGGGGCTGACTTCAAATCCGGGTGCGGCAGATTTTCAGTTGCAGGTTATGGTAAAGGGAAAGAAACTGCTGTTTGAGCATGTCCTTGACATGGCCAGGGAGTGGGGTACACCGGAAAACATGATGTTTGTAGTTGGGGCCACTCAGTCTGCCTGGATGAAGAAGGTGAGGAAGATTGTGCCCGATCATTTTCTGCTGGTTCCGGGAGTAGGTGCACAGGGAGGGGATCTGCAGGAATTGTCGGATGTAGCCATGAACAAGAAGTGCGGACTCCTCGTGAATGCCAGCCGGTCGATCATTTATGCCGACGGAACCAACCGTTTTGATGAAGTTGCCCGAAATCAGGCCGTGAGGCTAAAAGAGGAAATGACGGCCATTCTGAAGAAAAAAAAGATCATTTAATATACGAGAAATCGCAGTTTTTGGCATAAAAGGATAAACAAACACGCTTATCTATGCCAAAGGAAGATTTTCTGCATTTCGTCTGGAAAAACCGGCTTATCTGTCCGGATTATCTCTGGTACCGTAACCAAAGGGTGGAGATTATCGATCCGGGTATTCACAACCACAGCTCGGGCCCCGATTTTTCCAATGCAAGGGTGAAGATAGGACCTACCCTCTGGGTGGGCAATGTGGAAATTCATATCAGGGCTTCCGACTGGTACCGGCACAGGCATCAGGAGGATCCGGCCTATGACTCGGTTATTCTTCATGCGGTTTACGATATCGATGCGGAGGTAAATCGAGCCAGCGGGAATGAGATCCCCTTTATCCGCATCAATTTTAATCCGGCATTACTCAGGAACTACGACCGGCTGATACTCAGGACCCGGGAAAGGGAGTGTTATCCGTATTTTTCAAAGCTGGGGAAGGTATACTTAAGAGATTGGTACGGGAAGCTGGGCATGGAGAGGATAGAGCGGAAAACCGGGGAGATAGCCGACCTTCTGTCGGAGAACCGGAATGACTGGGAGGAGACCCTTTATATTATGATTGCCTCGGCTTTTGGAATGAAGCTCAACCGGGAACCCTTTCGTTTGCTGGCAAGGTCGGTTCCCCTGAAAACCGTAATGAAATACCGGAACAACAGGAATACTCTCAACGCCATTTTCTATGGACAGGCCGGGTTTCTGGACGAATTGCTCTCCGATGATGAATACTATGCATCTCTTCAGCGTGAATACCGCTCAATCAAATCTACTCTGCCGGGGACGTTAACCAGCAGGCACCTTTGGAAATTTATGCGATCCAGGCCGCCGGGTTTCCCCACCGTAAGGATTGCACAATTTGCCAATTTGATTGCGGGCAGTTTCCCTCTTTTTGGCAGATTATTGGAATTCAGAAGTCTGAAAGATCTGAGGATTGCATTCGAAAAGGGATTGGAGAACTACTGGATCTATCATTTCCTTTATGGGAGGAAGGGTGAGAGGTGCAGCGCCCGACCCGGCCGGCAGACCCTTGATCTTATCATTATCAATGCGGTTGTTCCTGTACTTCTGAGCTATGGAAGAAAGCGGGATTCGGAACGTTCCATCGATTTTGGAATCTCTGTTCTGGAGCAACTTCCTCCGGAAAATAATGAAATTATAAAAAATTGGAATAAATTTGGGATATCTGCTGAAAATGCCTTTGATTCGCAGGCATTGATTCAACTTGAGACCCGGTATTGCAGAAGGCAGGCTTGTCTGCAATGCATGGTGGGACAAAAGTTACTTTTAAAACTGAATGAAGAGGAGGACCGTTAATACTGCTTACATCGCATTTGCCCTTTTGCCCTTTTGCTGCTGATCATCTTTATCGGGGTGTCCGGGTACATGCTGTTGGATTTTACCTTCACCGAGGCATTTTTCATGACGGTCATAACCATCGCCACGGTGGGATTCAAGGAGGTTCATGAGCTCGACAGTCAGGGAATGTGGTTCACAGCCCTGATAATTATTTTTAGTTTTGGTATCTTTGCTTATGTTGCAACGGCTTTCGGCCGGTATCTTATTGATGGTGTATTCAGTAATTACTACAGGGATAATAAAGTGAAACGAAAGATTGATAAACTATCGGGACACGTGGTGATCTGCGGGTATGGCCGAAATGGTCAGCAATCTGCCAGTGAGCTCAAGGATCACAAGGTACCCATTCTTGTTATTGAAAAGGATCCTGAAAAAGTGGAAGAGTTGCGGCAGTCGGATATTCTGTACCTTGAAGGCGATGCGACTTCGGAGGAGATTCTGATGCAGTCCAATTTAAAATCGGCCAGGGCTCTGATTTCGGCCCTTCCCGTAGATGCCGATAATCTGTTTGTTGTACTTAGTGCCAGGGAGATCAATCCCGGCATGGTCATTATCAGCAGGGCATCTAAGGACCATTCCGATATAAAGTTAAAAAGGGCCGGAGCCACCAATGTGATCATGCCGGATAAGATTGGCGGACAAAGAATGGCGAAACTGGTTGCCCAGCCGGATGTGGTTGAGTTTCTCGAATACGTGATGCTTCAGAGTGCGGAAAATGTGGCCCTTGAAGAGATAAGCTGTGAGAATCTTGCTTCCTGTTTTGCCGGCAAATCCATACGTGAACTGGATATCCGCAATGAGAGCGGGGCTAATATCATTGGGATGAAGCGGGAGGACAATTCGTTTCTGATCAATCCTCTTCCTGAGATCATCCTCACCCCCCACGATAAGCTCTTTGTCCTGGGAACCATACGACAGGTCGACAGGTTGAAGAAGATCATCATCGGAGATTTCTCGGGATAAAGGGTTTAGGGGTTTAGGAGTTTAGAGGTTTAGGGGTTTAGGGGTTTAGGGGTTTAGGGGTTTAGGGGTTTAGGGGTTTAG
>CAZNFR010000033.1:0-35905 GCA_964572225.1 uncultured Bacteroidaceae bacterium | reverse complement strand
AACGAAGAAACCGCTTTGATTTTCGTTAAAAGCAAATTGGACAAAGCACCGACAAACTTTAATCAATAGCTACAATAACATACGAAGCAAGAAAATTAAGCGGATTCATTTTGTTTTCCGTTAAGAAAAGCGACTGTTTCTTTCTTTTGCTGCACTTCCACCCCGAAATCATTTCTGAAGAACTCAACCAGTGTACAGCCTTATTTTTTCCCGGATTGAATTGCCAATGCCGGGAAAAGGGTTTTCAGACTTTCCCCTGCCTCACCGGTGCAGACAATTTGATGAATGAAAATTATGTTCTATATTCATCTCCAGGGAATGACAGATTTCCAAAGGCGAAAAGAATTGTAAACAAAAAACAGGTGAAACCTGACCTCTCCGTCAATCAAAGATTTTCGAGCCGGTTTGGCTTGCTTCTCAGTGCACTTGGGATCGCTGTGGGCACCGGAAATATCTGGCGGTTTCCCAGGATCGCTGCGCAGAACGGTGGGGATGAGGGTGCCGGGGCGCTCATCATTGCCTGGGTATGTTTTCTCTTTCTCTGGAGCATTCCTCTTATCATTGCCGAATATCTGATTGGAAAGAAGCAAAGGTCGGGCGTAGTGGCTTCCTTCGCAAAGGGAATGGGCGAAAGGTACTCCTGGATGGGGAGATTTGTGGCTTTTGTTGCCGTGGCCATCAGTTTTTTTTATGCGGTGATTGTGGGCTGGGCCCTGTTTTATTTTTTCAGATCGCTTATTTATCCGCTTCCCGGTACTTCGGATGCTGCCATTGGCATCTGGGAAAATTTTCAATCTTCGGCCCGTCCTTTCATTTTTCATTTCGCGGCCGTATCGATAGGGGCGCTTGCCATTTCCCGGGGGATCCGTGGGATCGAGAGGGTGAACCGTGTTCTCATCCCCACCCTGCTGGTGATCATCCTGATCGCGGTGGTCCGTGCCATAACCCTTCCGGGAGCGGGTGAAGGCATTGCCTACCTTTTTCGTCCCCAATGGTCGCAGCTGAAGGATCCCAACATCTGGTTGCAGGCCCTTACCCAGAATGCCTGGGACACCGGGGCCGGGTGGGGGCTATTTCTGACCTACGCCGCTTACATGAAATCCGAACACGGTACCGTGAAAAATGCATTTATAACCGGAATCGGGAACAACACGGTCTCCCTGCTGGTGGCCATCATGATCTTCGGAACCGTCTTTTCCATTACCCGATCAGGAATGGACTTTGGCATGACAGAAACCATCGATTTGATGAAGACCTCGGGTCCGGCGAGCACCGGACTCACATTCATATGGATGCCCCGCCTGTTTGGGATGATGCCTTTTGGGAAGCCCCTGGCGGTTTTGTTTTTCCTCGGACTCAGTTTTGCGGGGTTCTCCTCCATGATCTCCATGTTTGAACTGGGAGCGAGGACCCTGGTTGACAGAGGAGTAGGAAGAAAAAGGGCAGTCCTCATCGTTGTACTTGTTGTATATCTGGCCGGGGTCCCTTCAGCCGCTAATCTGAATTTTTTGAGCAACCAGGATTTTGTCTGGGGGATAGGACTGATGATCTCGGGTGCCTTTATTGCGTTTCATGTTACCCGCTATGGGGCGGAAAGGCTGAAGGAGCGAAGGGAAGATACCGGGGGTGACTGGAGAATTTCCGGGATCTGGAATTTCCAGATGCGGTATTTTATTCCCCTGGCCGCGGCGGCCCTGCTGGTTTGGTGGATGTACCTTTCGGTGACGGTCTTTGCGCCCGGCGAATGGTATAATCCTTTCAATCCCTTCAGTCTGATGAGCTGCCTGGTGCAATGGGGGGTTCTGCTGGGTTTTCTTTTTTACGCGAGGCAAAGAAAAGGGAGTGCCTAAAGGGGAAAGCGTAAAAAGATATTCAATTATCGAACTGAAAATCGTGCAGGCTGATCTTTCGAATAACCAGTTCTAAGGTAAGATTTATTAAAGGGTTATTATTAATTTGCCTTATTGAAAAATCGGACTCTCTAAAAAATGGGATCCTTAAAAGGATCTTTATTCCATGATAAAATAATCATCAGTTTTCAGGATCCTGGCATTCAGGTTTTTTCTCATATTGCTTCGGATCCCAGCGTAGGCAGAATTGGTGACCAGGTTCCGGGTTTCGCCGGGATCGTTCTGAAGGTCGAAAAGCTGTTCCTTCCCTGCTCCGTAGGAATATACCATGTATTTATACCTTCCGTCGGTGATCATCCTTCCGGTTTTGGTACTGTCTGAAGGGTCGATGGCCAGCTCGGTGATCAGGAATTTCCGCACGATAGTATCCGGATTTTCCAGGACCGGTCTAAAGCTTATGCCCTGCATGGAACGGGGGGCGGGAATTCCGGCCAGATCCATAAGGGTGGGGAGCATATCGGCTGATGAAATCAGGTGACTGGTATTGACAGGCATGATGAGTTGTTCACCAAAATGGGTGACGATAAAAGGCACATTTACCACCTCCTGGTAAAGACTGAGATTGCCGGCCCAGGCATGTGCGGCCGCTCCATCGCCGCTAACCGAGGTAAAAATGACCCAGGTGTTCTGGTCAAAACCCCTTTCTTCCAGGGCATCCAGCAATTTTCCAATCTCCCGGTCCACATTCTCAATCATACGATGATAATGATAGAGATAATTTCTCCATTCATCCGTGTTGTAATCCCGAGCCGGAGCAACTTCATTTCCATACGAGGTGCGGGTCCGGGAGTCAGTTATAAACTCCGGTTCGGTTTCACCGATCCTGTGGTTGGGCGGGAGGGGAGGGGAACTTTTCAGATTTGGCGGTGGAGGGAATGCCGAAGGTTTCTGGGGAAGATAGCTGATATCCTGGGGATTCTGCAGAGAGACTGCCATCAGAAAGGGCTGGGATATCCTTCGGCTGATATGCCGGGCTGCGGCATCGGCAAGGGGTTCGTCGGTAACCGACCCCAGGCCATGCAATTCGTCCTCGTCCAGAAAATCCACCAGTGTAAATCCGCCGATCTCTTCCTGAACGGTGTGAGGGTACTCCTCCGGCAGATGCCATTTTCCTGCCCAGACGGTGTTATAACCGGCATCCCGGAAATAATCACCCATGGTTTGGATTACAGGATCTGGGGAAACGCCGTTATAATTCACCCCGGTGGTATGGGGCATATAGCCGGTAAGCAGGGTACTTCGAGAAGGTGAGGATGCCGGTGCAGCGCAATAGGCCCGGGTAAAACGGGTTCCGAATTCGGCCAGGTCATCCAGGTAAGGAGTGTGCAGGTAAGGATTTCCGTAGGCGGAAAGCGTATTCAGCGTTTGCCTGTCGGTAAGGATAATCAGAAAGTTGGGCTTACGGTCCTCTTCCTCATCCTGATTTTCAAATGAAACCTCCGCAAAGTTGTGGGGATTATCCCAGTTATCACGCTTGCCTGCCCACATAAGCTGGGACTCACGGGCTCCGGTGTCGGCATCATTGACTGCCACATCGAACCAGAATTTTTCCCGTGGCCAGTAATGGGCACGACTGAGGTTGGCAAAGGGAAGAGAGATCTGAACTACGTAGCCATTCTCCCGGAGCTCGGTGTAAGCGCGGACACCAGGGATGTCGGTATCGTAGTAGCCGGGATACCAGGCGATGGGAGCCACCTGTTTCTTACCGGGATCGGGAAGAATCACAGCCTGGAAAACCCCTTTCTCATATCGGTTTTTGATCTGGTGACGGGGGGGACGAAGATCGAAATACAATTCCACCCCATCGTTCATCCAGGCCTCTTTGGCGCCCGTTTTCACGGAGTCGTCGGTAACTTCAATGGTAAAAAGCAAACTGTTGGAAGTAAGATTAAGGAATGCCCGCGCGGAACAGTCGGCCGTCCCTTCCCAGAATTCCTCACCAATCACTACCTGGGGCTGAGTGTTAAGATTGATCTTTACCGCCTCCTCCTGATCGAAGTTTTTAAACCGGGTGCAGGAGGACAGGATCACGGGAACAAGTATTAGCAGGGTTGCTTTGTTCATAGGATTGCTTTTTGTAAAGGT
Source organism: uncultured Bacteroidaceae bacterium (assembly GCA_964572225.1). Taxonomy (GTDB): domain Bacteria; phylum Bacteroidota; class Bacteroidia; order Bacteroidales; genus CAZNFR01. Next base: position 31,910 of record CAZNFR010000033.1, on the reverse strand, counting down.
AGGGAAAATTGGGGATCTGGGGATTTGGGGATCTGGGGATCATACCCTGCCTACTGCCACGGGATTCTCCCTGCTTCCTTGATATGCTTCTGCAATTGATTCCGGAGTTGCTTCAATTCCGGACTTTCTGGTTCGAAAAGAGGCCGGGTTTCGTAAGGGTCTGTCTCGAGGTCAAAATACTCAAAACCGGTAAATGGGGTGTTCTGCACCAGTTTGAGATTTCCTTTCCGGGCAGCGTAATAGCAAAGTCCGTTATAAAAACCCCCTTCCCTTCGCATCCAGAAAAGGAATCGGTCGGAAGTATTCTGATCCTCCCCTCTCATGGCGGAATATACGGGAATCCCGTCCATCCCTTCAGGGGGCGTTATGCCGGTAATCTCGCAGAGCGTTGGCATGATATCCATGGTAAGCATAAGCTTATCGCATTCGGACAATTCCAGCACCCCTTTATAATAGATGCATGCCGGCACTTTGATACCGCCCTCGTAAAGATCCTGTTTCCCACCTCTGAGTTCACCGTTGCTTGCATGAAACCGAAGCGCCCCTCCGTTATCGGAGGCGAAAAAAAGAATCGTGTTTTCCATCAAGCCCTCCTGATCCATATAATCCAGTACCCTGCCGATGTTATAATCCAGATGCTCAATCAGCGCTACGATGGCCGCTCTCTCATCGCTGATCACCACCTCCCTTTCCTTCACCTTTTCCACCCATTCGGGGGGAGGCTGAATGGGATCATGGGGGGCATTGAAGGCAAGGTAGAGGAAGAAGGGCTGTTCATCTTTTTTCAGCGTTTCCAGCCTTTCCAGCGTCCAGCTTGCGAACAGATCGGTGGCATGTCCTTCGGGATTGATGGTATCGGCATTGTGCCTCATCATATTTTGTCCGAAACGCGTATGCTCCCAATAATCGTTCAACATTCCCCCGATAAAACCCTTGAACTCCCCGAATCCACGTTCATTGGGAAGGTTGGGCGACTGTGGACCCAGGTGCCACTTGCCGATCAGGTTGGTTGAATACCCGTTTTCACTGAGCAATTCGGGCAGAAGGACCGCTTCAGGCGAGAGGAAACCAAAGGACCCGCTTTCGTATGGCCGGATCACCCCCGGCACCCCCACCTTATCGGGGTAACAACCGGTAAGCAGCGAAGCCCGCGTAGGAGAACAAACGGTTGAGTTAGCATAGAAATTGGTCAGCTTCACAGACCTCCCCAAAAGTCGGTCGATATGAGGAGTGGAAATATCCCCGGCACCCTGACAGGAGAGGTCGCCGTAACCAAGGTCATCCACCAGAATGATCATGATGTTGGGCTTTTCGACCGGACCGGAAGCAGAAGCACCCACCCCCGAACCCAAAGCCAAGGCAGGAACACCCAGAAAGCAAGGAAGTATTTTCATAATAAATGGTTTAGGAGTTTAATCGTTTAGGAGTTTAGTATGGTTTAGAAGTTTAGGGGTTTATCTCTTTGGTTTATCCCCAAATCCCCAGATCCCTGGATCCCTATTCTTGTTTAGAATGGTTTAGAAGTTTAGGGGTTTAGAAGTTTAGGGGTTTAGGGGTTTAGGGGTTTAGGGGTTTAGAGGTTTCTTCCGGATCCCCAGAGATCCCCATTCTTCCCATCCCCATATCCCCAGATCTCCAGATCCCCATTCTTCCTTTCCCCAAATCCCTACATCCCCAAATCCCCATTCTTCCTATACTTCCCATGCTCCTCAATCGGGATCACCCCGGTACTGTCGGCCCAGTCCTGGTATTTCTTCATCAGTTCATCCGCCACCCCGGGCATCTCATCCACAAGATTATTCAATTCTGAAGGGTCCTCTTTAAGATTATACAATTCCCAGGGAGAGCGCGAAAAGCTCACCAGTTTCCAGTCGCCATGGATCACTGCCCTTTCCCCGAAATGTTCAAAAAAGAGTGTCCGGCCTTCATTGGGTTCATCCCCTCTGAATACCGTTACCAGCGAACGACCGGGCAGGGGTTTGAGAGCCTCCCCGTTGTATTCGCCGGGAAATTCGAGTCCGGCAAGCTCAAGGAAGGTAGGCATAACATCGTTGATGTGTCCGGGATAGGACGAAACCGATCCGGGCTGGATCATCCCGGGGTACCATGCCACAAAAGGAGTGTTGATCCCGCCAAAAAACATCTTTGCCTTGTTCTCCCTCCAGGGGGTATTACTTACATTGGACCATCCCGGACTATAGCCGGTGAAGGACTGTTCACTGCCTATGGGTCCGCTTTTGTCCATACTATTGGTATAGGCGATCTCATCGCTGGTGGCCCCCCCGTTGTCCGAAAGGAAAAGGATAAGGGTGTTGTCCAGATCCCCGGTTTCTTCGAGGGTGGTAAGCAGCCGTCCTATGTTCCGGTCCATACAGTCGATCATGGCTGCATGCACCGACATCTTTCTGCTGTAACGGCTTTTGAGCGAATCGTTAAAAGTGGACCAGTCCAGCCATTTGGAGTCGTCCGGACTCAACTCACAGTTTTCGGGAAGTATCCCCAGCTCCTGTTGTCTTTCGAAGCGTTGCCGGCGGATCTCCGACCAGCCGGCATCATACCTGCCCAGGTATTTTTCAATATCCTCCTCTTTGGCATGCAGGGGCCAATGCGGAGCATTGTAGGCCAGGTAGAGGAAGAATGGATTCTCATCCCGGGCATCCTCACGGATAAACTCAATGGCATAATCCGTCCAGGCATCGGTGGTGTAGTAGCCCTCTTCAGGGGGAGTAAATTTCTGTCCGTTCAGGAGCACGGACAGCTCAATGGATCCGGTAACATCCAGCCAGGCCGAATCGCGGTAGGGCTCATGATTGAAATAGCTGGTGGCGCCGTTCAGAAAAACCAGACTTTTGTCAAATCCACGATTGTGCGGCACGCTCGATTCTTCTTCGCCAATGTGCCATTTCCCGCACATATAGGTGTTGTAGCCTTTGAGTTTCAGCATCTGGGCAATGGTAACGCTGTGATCCGTAAGGTAACCCTGGTATTCTTCAAGACTGAAGGTCTGATCGGCCATAGCCCCCTGTCCTGCACTCTGCGGATACAGTCCGGTAAGCAGGGAAGCACGGGTCGGACAGCAGCGGGCCGAATTAAAAAAACGGGTCATAATCATCCCCTCATCCGCCATCCTTTGCAGATTCAGGGTCTCAATCTCCGCACCGAAAGGGGAAATATCCGAATACCCCATGTCGTCGGCCAGGATTAAAATGATATTGGGAGGTTTCTGCTCCTGTACTTCAGGAGTACAGGAAAAAAGAAGGCTCCCGGCGATCAGGGGAAGGGAAAAAGCTGTTTTGGTTGGTTTCATGGTATGGTTTGGGTATAAAATTCAGGTTGAAAGGTCCTTCAGATTCATTGTCCTAATGTAAAAAAAAAGGAAGGCAAAACAGACCCGGCCTCTTTTTTCAATCAAATTCGGTTGGCAGCTTCCTGCCCCGGTGCTCGAAACACATGCGGATCTGATCTTCCGTGATCCTTTCCGTTGACAGGGGCGGGAGCTCTTTGAAACGGAAATACCCGGCAGAAGAGATCTCCGGGTTCTCTTCAAATCTGCCCCCAAGCAGGGTGCATTCCACAAAAATCTTATAACATCCGTGAGGTAAGGGGGGATAGTTCCGGATATCCCGGTCGTGTATGGCTACAATGGAAACCGGCTCCACATCCACACCGGCCTCCTCTTTGGATTCCTTGATCACATTCTCCCGCAAGCTAAGGTGCTGATCCGCCCAACCCCCGGGCAGAGACCACCTGCCGTCCATCTTCTCCCTCACCATTAGAATGGTATCCTCCCGGAATATCGCTGCACGCACATCCACCTTAGGAGTGGGATAACCATCGGCACTGCTGAAGAAGGGAACGATCTCGCTCAACTCATATTCCGTAAGCTTCTCCATGATCTCCAGACTGATCTCCCGAATCTGCCGGTAGCGGTCACGATCAAATTCATTCTCACAGTATTCAAGCCCGGTCTGGGCTATGGCCTGAAGCTTCCTGGCAGTATCCAGCCAGGGGTAGGTGTTTTTCATTTTCCCTGATATAGAATTTTGAGGATAAAAGTAGGGAAACATCCCTGCTTAAAAAAACATTTGGAACGGGGATGTTCGAAAACCGCCTTATGCTATTGACAATAAGGCAGATTTAACCGAAATTGCGTGAATGGAAAAGGGGAAGCACAAAAATAAAGAAGAAAAGGATGAAGCACCGGGGATTAATAATATAATGAACGATGAATTTCCTGGCTTCATTCTTGAAAGCATTCCCGATGCGGTTTTCCTTACCGATACGGAGGGGAATTTTACTTTTGTGTGTTCGAATATCAATCTTACCCTGGGGTATTCCGATAAGGAGGTTCTCTCCAAGGGTAATCTGAGGAATCTGATAACCGATTTCAACCTGGATCTTCCCAAACTCCATACCGAAAAAATCATCCGGAATATTCCTGGAAAATTCCGGAACAAAGACGGCAGCTTGGTTGATATGCTGATCACCGTGAGGGAGATTGAATACCGGAAGAAGTTACTCTTGTTTGTTTGCCGGGATATCACCCGGGAAAAGGAAAACCTCAGACTGGCGGCAGAGAAGGAAAGTTTTATGGAGAACATAGCCGATCATGTTCCTGGATTCCTCTACCGCGTCAGAATGGACACAACCGGAAAGATTGAATTTCTCTATATCAGCAAAGGAGTTAAGGAATTATGCGGTTACGAGCCCGGGGAAGTGATGGCCAAAAGCAATGTTATGGTCGACCATATCCATCCGGACGACCGGGAGTTGTTTTATTCAAAGATCGGGGAATCCTACCAAAATCTCACCCCCTACCTTGTTCAGCACAGGATCATCGATACAAACGGCAGGATACGCTGGCTTGATGCGGCATCCACTCCTTCCCGGATGGATGACGGATCGGTGATATGGAATGGCATCGCCACCGATATTACCGAGTTAAAACTCAGAGAACAAGAGCTGGAAGAAAGTGAACAAAAGTTCAGGAAGTTTTTCAATGAGGCACCCCTGGCCATCATTCTGGCCGAGTCGGAAAGTGGCATTATTAAAGATGCCAATGCAAAAGCCGTTGAGTTGTTTGAGAGGCCCGTTGAGGAGTTCCCGGGGATGCATCAGTCGGAAATGCATCCCGGAGAGGTGGACGATCAATCCAGGGAAACCTTTAATAAACGCCCCCAGGCCCCGGGATTTGAAGAGGTTTTTACCGAAATCGACATCCTGACCAAAACCGGGAAGCGAAAGACAGTCGAGATCTCCGCAAGCGAGGTGCTGATCCGGGAAAAGCCCCATCTGCTGGGGTTTTTCAGGGATATTACCGCACAAAAGAAAGTCGAAAATGCCCTGATAGAAAGCGAAGAGAAATTTCAGCAACTGGCCCATAACATCAGCGACGTATTCTGGCTTAGTGATCCGCTAAAAGGCGAGATCATCTACATAAGTCCGTCTATTGTCAGACTCTGGGGTGATTATCCGCCAACAAACTCCGTGCGCCTGGAAGAGTTTCATAACTATGTTCATCCGGACGATATGCACTTGCTGCGCGAACACTACGAAGATCCTGAAATACTGTTCAATCAGGAAATAGAGCTGGAATTCAGGATATTCAGAAAGGACAAAACCGGGATCTGGGTAAAAACCAAAACCTTTCCCGTGCGGGATGCCGAGGGCAATACCTTCCGCATTGCCGGAATTCTCAGCGATGTTACCGAAAGAAAGAAGATGGAGGAGGACCTGAAAAGGGCGCTGGACAAAGCCATGGAAAGTGACCGGCTAAAAACCGCATTCCTTCACAATATGACCCATGAACTCAGAACCCCCATGAACGGGATTATCGGATTCACCGATCTGCTGGTGCTGGGGGGAGTGAGTCTGGAAAAATCGGAACATTACCTTTCCCTGATCCGCAAAAGCGGAGAGAGACTGCTCGACATAGTGAACGATATCCTGGAGATCTCCAAGATCCAAAGCGGGGAGATTGAGACCCGGCCTTCCGAATTTCAGATTAGCGAACTGATGGAGGATCTTTACTCCTTTTTTGAACCGGAAGCAAATAAAAACAAGCTTGGATTCATCCTTGATATCCCTGAAAAGGATAAAATCCTGCGCATCCATTCCGATCGTCAAAAGATCTATCATATCCTGATGAACCTGGTCAAAAATTCTCTCAAGTACACCGACATTGGGGAAATTAGGTTTGGGTACCGGTCAGAAAAAAACAGGATCCGTTTCTATGTAAAAGATACCGGCATCGGCATTTCACAAATACACCTGGATCGTATATTCGAAAGTTTTTACCAGGTGGACGATGAACCTCACAAAATTATAGAGGGCACCGGATTGGGTTTGGCTATTTCCAAAAACTTTGTTGAAGCACTGGGAGGAAAAATGAACGTGGATTCAATCCCCGGTAAGGGATCCGAATTTTCTTTCAGTATCCCGTTGAAAGCATTCAAATAAACCGAATTTAATTTTTAACTTTCCATCCCTCTTTTTAACTTTGTTGATTATCAATATTTTCTATGCAGATAAGCCAAGAAACAGCCAACGAAGTCCGCGAACTTTCCAATTTCGATCTTAACAAGATTATTGAAAAATACCCCAACGAGGAAAAAGAAAAGGTTTATGCTTCCCTTCTTGAGCTGGACAAAAGGGATGCCCTGAATGAGGACCAGAAATTTCTGAAGCTAAGTATTGAAAATGTGGAAAAGACCCAAACCGATTTCTCCATTCGGGATAGCGGTGAAGTTCCCAGGTTACTTTTCATGGACCCCAATATCACCAACGATCCCGAAGCTCCCCGCCTCTACTCCCGTTTTGCCATCCGGTTTTTTACCATTTTGTTTTCCACCCTTTTCGGGGCGGTTTTGCTTTCCATCAATTTATACAGGCTGGACAAACAGCGTCAGATAATCCCTCTTCTGGGTTTTGCCCTGCTTTACAGCTACCTTACCTACTACGTAATGAATACGGTGCAACTGGATCCCACCGTCATGGCATTGATTTTCAATCTGACGGGATCCCTCATCCTGGAAGAAATGTTTTGGAAAAGGAATATAGGCCGGGATTTCCGGTTTCGCAGACAAAGCCTGTGGCATGCACTCCTCATTGCCGCACTTCTTTTCGCATTTGTTCTCCTGGGTTGGGGTGGAATGGCACCCGCGTGATTCAGAAGGACTGAACCGGATCTTCCCTGCTCGGGGTCACCGATTCCTCCCGGCTCTCTTCATTCTTTACCTGGTCTTCGTATTGATGGAAGAATTTTTTCTGAAAAATCAGTATGGTGAAAACCCCCACGGTAATCGCCGAATCGGCAATATTGAACACCGGCCTGAAAAACTCAAAATCAAGTCCGCCGCGGAAAGGGACCCATTCGGGCCAGGTACCCCTCATGATTGGAAAATAAAACATATCTACCACATGTCCGTGAAGGAAGGTTCCATATCCACCTCCTTCCGGCAGAAACTCTGCCGTAGTGACCACGGTGCTTTCCGAAAAGATCATGCCGTAAAATACGCTGTCAATAATGTTTCCCACAGCGCCCGCAAAAATCAGCGCAATGGCTAGAATGAGTCCGTTATGATAACGTTCCCGAATCAGATGCCGCATATAGAAAATGATGGCCAACGCGGCCAGCAAACGAAAGAGCGTAAGAAATAGTTTACCGTAATTCCCCGGTATATCCAGTCCGAAAGCCATCCCGTCGTTCTCTATAAACTTCAGAATGAACCAGTTACCGATAACGTGTATGTCTTCGTACAGCAACATATTGGTTTTGATAATAAACTTAAGGACCTGATCAATGACCAGAACCCCGATAATCACCAATATTGCTTTTTGTGTAATAGAGAGTCTCACAAGTTTTTCTGGAATTATCTGCCGCTTTTTTCCTTGGCGTCAATACTCAGGGTCGCATGGGGAACGGCCCGTAATCTCTCTTTGGGAATCAGTTTGCCGGTCTCACGGCAAATCCCGTAGGTTTTATTTTCGATGCGTACCAGGGCTGCCTGAAGGTGCTGAATAAATTTCAATTGCCGCTGGGCAAGCTTACCCGCTTCTTCTTTGGAAAGGGTGGCAGCTCCCTCTTCAAGTACCTTAAATGTGGGAGAAGTATCCTGGGTATCGTTGTTATCGCTCTGGGTTATCGAACTTTTCAGCAACTCATAGTCGTCCTTGGCTTTTTCAAGCTTCTCGAGGATGATTTGTTTAAATTCCCCCAGCTCCTGATCCGCATACCTTGTCTTTTCTTTTTCAGCCATAATCGTATGGTTTTATTAATTTTCTAAAAATAGCAAAATTTTGCTAACCAGCAGGTGTTTTAAGAAATCCTCGAAATTTTCATTCTCGTACTGATCTCCTCATCAATCTCCACCTCCCTGCTTTCGTTATTCAGATTATCGATCAGCTCGATCTTCTCTGCAAGAGTCTGAGAGCCAATATATTCCTTATGACTCTCCACAGCTTCGTTTATCGCTTCATGTTTCTGGATCTGAATGTTGATCTTGTCCGTTACATCAAATCCGCTTTCTTTCCTGAGATTCTGTATCCGGTTCACAAACTCCCGGGCAATCCCCTCATTCCTCAACTCCGGCGTGATCGTCACATCCAGCGCCACGGTCAGCCTCCCTTCATTGGCCACCAGCCATCCCGGAATATCCTCCGAAATGATCTCGGCATCCCCCGGTTCAATTATTACCTCTTCGCCTCCAATATTCAGTTTCAGATTTCCTTCTTTTTCAAACTGCTGAATGGTCTCCTGACCCATTTTGGCAAATTCCCCTGAGATCCCTTTCATCAGTTTTCCATACCGGGGCCCCAGACTTTTAAAATTCGGTTTGATCTTTTTCACCAGGATCCCGTCCGTTTCAGAGATGTATTCAACCTCCTTCACATTTACCTCCGACAAAATCAGGGGCTTCACGGCCTCAAACTGTCCCCTGAAATGAGCATCAGACACCGGGATCATCATTTTGTTCAGGGGCTGTCTCACCTTGATGTTGACTTTACGTCTCAATCCGAGAACCATGGACGATACCCTTTGGGCGATCTCCATCCTTTCCTCCAGTTCTGCATCAATATACTTTTCCTCATATTCAGGAAAATCTGCGATATGGGCAGAAACAGCAGTATCCCCGGAGAAAGCATGCAGGTCGCGGTAAAGCTTGTCCATATAGAAGGGGGACACCGGCGAAGCCATCACCGCCACTTTTTCCAGACAGGCATAGAGGGTCTGGTAGGCCGAGATCTTGTCTTCCGAATAACTGCCTCCCCAGAACCGCTTGCGGTTGAGGCGCACATACCAGTTGCTCAGGTTTTCGATCACAAAATCCTGAATCAGACGGGCAGCACGGGTAAGATCATAGTCCTCCAGATGCGTCTCCACTTTCTTCACCAGCGAATTAAGGAGGGAGAGTATCCAGCGGTCAATCTCCGGTCTTTTTTCGAAAGGAACCGGCTTTTCCTTTCCGGTAAACCCGTCAACATTGGCATAGAGTGCAAAAAAGGAATACGTATTATATAGGGTTCCGAAGAATTTTCGCTTCACCTCATCGAGTCCGCTGGGATCAAACTTGATGTTATCCCAGGGCTGAGCGTTGGTGATCATGTACCACCTTAGCGGATCGGATCCGTGCCTGTCGATGGTTTCGAAGGGGTTCACCGCATTGCCCAGTCGCTTCGACATTTTGTTCCCGTTCTTGTCGAGCACCAGTCCGTTCGAGATAATATTTTTAAAAGCCACGGAATCGAACAGCATCACCGCGATGGCATGGAGGGTAAAGAACCAACCCCGGGTCTGGTCCACCCCTTCGGCAATAAAATCGGCCGGGTAAAGCTTGTCGAATTCCTCTTTTCTCTCGAAAGGATAATGCCATTGGGCATAGGGCATGGCACCCGAGTCGAACCACACATCAATAAGGTCGGGCTCGCGGAAGAGCTTCTGACCCTTTTCGCTTACCAGCACTATTCCGTCAACCACCGGCCTGTGCAGGTCGAACACCGAATAATTCTCCGAAGAGAAATCTCCTTCCCTGAATTTTTCCAGGGGATTGCTCTCCATAAATCCGGCTGCCACCGATTTCTCAATTTCGGATTTTAGCTCGGCCACACTACCAATGCATTTCTGCGCCGTCTTATCGGCCGATACCCAGATGGGCAGGGGTGTTCCCCAGAAGCGCGAACGGGACAGGTTCCAGTCGACCAGATTTTCCAGCCATTTGCCGAAACGGCCGGTCCCGGTCGATTCCGGCTTCCAGTTGATGGTTTCGTTGAGACTCATCATTTTTTCCCTCACAGCCGTGGTCTTCACAAACCAGGAATCGAGGGGATAATAAAGCACCGGTTTGTCGGTCCGCCAGCAATGCGGATAGTTATGCACATATTTCTCTATCCTGAACGCTTTTCCATGATGCTTAAGGTTTACGGCGATATCCACATCGGTGGTTTTCTCCCCTTCGGGAATGCTTTCATCGTATTCATTCTTCACGAACCGCCCGGCAAATTCGGAGTAGACCCCGGTGTTCACCTGCTGTTCAACGAAAGCCGGATCCAGCTCTTCAATTGGGTAAAAGCGGCCCCGTTTGTCGACCAGAGGCTGCTGTTGCCCCTTTTTATCCTGAACCAGAATGGCCGAAATGCCGTGTTGACGTGACACCCGGTAGTCGTCGGCTCCAAAAGTGGGTGCAGTATGTACAATCCCGGTTCCGTCTTCGGTAGTCACAAAATCGCCCGTAATGATCCGGAAGGCATCTCCCTCCGGTTTTACCCAGGGCAGAAGCTGTTCATAACGGATCCCTTCAAGTTCGGCACCCGTATATTCCCCCGTAATCTTCCAGGGTATATTCTTATCGCCCGGTTCAAACCCTTCAATGTCCAGATCTCCATCTTTTTCGCTGAAATACACCGGCACCAGGTCTTTCGCCAGGATCACGGTTATGGGGTCCGAATTGTAGGGATTGAAAGTTCGTACACTCACATAGTTAATGCTCTTCCCGACTGTGAGTCCGGTATTGGAGGGAAGGGTCCAGGGCGTGGTGGTCCAGGCCAGCACATAAACGGGAGTCTCCGTTTTTTCAAAAAGCTTCTCCGATTGCTCATCCCGGATCACCCTGAACTGAGCCACCACGGTGGTATCTTTCACATCACGGTAGCATCCCGGCTGATTGAGCTCATGGGTGCTGAGTCCGGTACCTGCCGCAGGGGAGTATGGCTGAATGGTATATCCTTTGTACAAGTAGCCCTTATCAAAGAGTTGATTTAATAACCACCACAAAGTTTCAATATACCGGTTATCGTAGGTGATGTAGGGATCATCCATATTGATCCAGTACCCCATTTTTTCGGTGAGCTCTTCCCATTCCCGGGTGTATTTCATTACTTCTTCCCTACATTCGGCATTGAACTCCTCGATGGAGATCTTCTGTCCGATATCTTCCTTGGTGATCCCCAGGTTTTTTTCTACCGTCAGCTCTACCGGGAGACCGTGGGTATCCCATCCCGCTTTCCGGTCGACACGGAACCCTTTCAGGGATTTGTACCGGCACACAATATCCTTGATGGTCCTGGCCATCACATGGTGGATTCCGGGTATACCGTTGGCCGAAGGAGGCCCTTCGTAAAAAATAAAATGGGGTGCATCTTTACGGGCTTCCAGACTCTGTTCAAAGGTTTTTTCTTCCTTCCAGAGCTCCAGCATTTCCTTGTTGATCCTTGCCAGATCAAAATCTTTGTATTCCGGAAATTTGTTCGTCATCAACCAGCTTTTTTTAATGGTTTGCAAAGATAGGAAAAAAATGGAAGAGTGGGGATCTGGGGATGTGGGGAAATGAAGAATGGGGATTTGGGGATAGGAAGAATGGGGATTTGGGGATTTGGGGATCTGGGGATGATGGGATGAACAAATAAATAGAGGACAGGACCTACTTTATTTGATCATTTCATTTTTTACATATTTTAAAAAAACAAACTTCCATATATTATTGAATTAAAATAAGTTATCACTGGTGTCCGGTCAAAACTTAACTGAATACTCTAAAACCCTTTATATGTAAAGCATACAGAGCGTTTAAAACACGTAACGATTTCAATTAAAAACACGAAATATCTTGTCATTAGGGGTTTAGGGGTTTAGAGGTTTAGGGGTTTAGAAGTTTAGGGGTTTAGGGGTTTAGGGGTTTAGAAGTTTAGGAGTTTAGGGGTTTAGGGGTTTAGAAGTTTAGGGGTTTAGGATCCCCAAATCCCCACATCCCCATTCTTCCTACGCTTTCTTCAACGTAAACACAAAACTACTCCCTTGCTCCACTTTGGATCTCACATTGATGGTTTGATTGTGGGCTTCGATGATGTGCTTAACGATGGCGAGTCCGAGTCCGGTACCTCCCTGGTCGCGGGAGCGGGATTTATCGGTGCGGTAGAATCGTTCGAAGATGCGGGGGATATCTTTTTCGGAGATCCCGATGCCGTTGTCGGTCACATCCACCAGGATATTTTGCCCCATATCCATAAAGGAAACGGTGGTTTTGCCTCCTTTGCGGCCGTAGTTGATGGAGTTGACCACCAGATTGTTCATTACTTCCAGGATGCGTTTGCGGTCGGCCACCACTTTGATGGGTTTATTGTAGTTGGTAACAAATCCGAGTTTGATGGATTTGTTCCTTGCTTTGAGTTCCATTCCTTCGTAGACCTCTTCCACCAGTTTGATGATATCGAACTCGCTGTATTCGGGTTTCATTTCTCCCGATTCCAGGCGGGAGATGGATTCGAGGTCTTCCACAATGGAGATCATGCGGTTGATGCTTTTCTCGGTCCGCTCCAGGTAAAGCCGGTTGATGGAGTTATCTTCGAGTCCGCCGTCAAGCAGGGTAAGGATATACCCCTGAATATTAAAGATGGGTGTTTTCAGTTCGTGTGAAACGTTACCCACAAAATCCTTCCGGTATTTTTCCAGTTGCTTTAGCTTTTTGATCTCCCGTGTTTTTTTATCGGCCCAGTCTTCCACGTCCTTATTGATCTGGGAGATAAGATCGCCCTGTTCCATTTTTCTTCGGATCTCTTTTTGGGTGAGGGTAAAATCGTGAATGGTTTTATAGATGGGCTGGATTTTTTCGAAGATGAAATTATTCAGGGTGGAATAGACGATAAAATAGGTGACGGCAAAGAAAAAGATAAGGGCTGCCATAACGGGTATCCAGAGCTTTTCAATCTGAAAATAATTCAGGATCAATATGGTACCCCCGAAGAGGGAGGCTATCAGAAGTGCTATAAACACTGCCAGTTCCCTTGGAGAACTCGATTTCATGGAAATTTTCTTTGGTCACAAATGTAGCATTTTTTTAGGTTAAGATGTTAAGACTGAGTTATCATTTCCTTGTCGGGAGGCTTCCGGAAGACCCTTTTTGAATTTTCAGGCTTATCTTTTTTTTCTAAATTCGCAGCAACCAAAATTTTGAAAGCATGTTTTCAGGAATTGTCGAAGAAGCGGCTCTGGTCACGGGCATTGAAAAGGAGAAGGAGAATGTTCATATAAGCATGGAATGTTCCTTTACCGATGAATTGAAGGTAGATCAGAGCATTTCGCACAACGGGGTTTGTCTTACGGTAGTTAAAAAAGAGGGGAAAACTTACACGGTAACGGCCATCAGGGAAACCCTGGAAAAGTCGAACCTTGGGATGCTGAAGCCTGGCGACAGGGTGAATCTTGAGAGAAGCACTTCTTTGAACGGGAGGCTCGACGGACACATTGTTCAGGGGCATGTGGACCAGACTGCGGTTTGCACCGAGGTGAGGGAAGCCGACGGGAGTTGGTATTTCCGTTTTGAGTATGAGCCGGCGCAGGATGATTATGTCACGGTAGAAAAGGGATCGGTGTCGGTGAACGGGGTGAGTCTTACGGTGGTAAATTCACGGGATCGTTCTTTCGAGGTGGCCATTATCCCCTACACCTATGAGTATACTAATTTTCATCAGATTATACCCGGCACGGTGGTTAACCTGGAGTTTGACATTATCGGGAAGTATATTGCGAAGATCGTGAAACAGCAATTATCGGGCAGGGAGTAGGATAAGCTATGGAAACCCGGATTCATGAATTTATACGGGATCATCATGTTCTTACGCTTGCGACTTGCAGCGGGGAGGGCCCCTGGGTGTGCAGTTGTTTCTATGCATGGGTTGAGGAGGAGGGCTGTTTTGTTTTCACTTCAGACAAAAATACCCGGCATATACAGGAGATTGAAAAGGACAGCCGGGTTGCGGGGACGGTGCATCTTGAAACGGAGACGGTGGGAAAGATCCGGGGGGTACAGTTTATTGGAAGAGTGTTTGAGCCATTGGGGACCGGTAAAAAGAAGTACCGGAAAATCTACCTGAAAAGGTTTCCCTACGCGATACTGGTGAAAACACCCCTGTGGATTCTCAGGGTTGAGTCTCTGAAGATGACCGATAACCGGTTGGGGTTTGGGAAAAAACTGTTCTGGGAAAGGGATAAGGATGCCGGGGTAGGGGAACCGGTGACCGTATGAGGGATACTGATATGGGTCAGACCGCTTGTTATTACATCTCTTCTGAAACAATTGGAGGGATTTGGAAGTTAAAACAAAAAGAAGCAAAAAAATAATTAGTAATTTAGGGAAGTGAGGAAATTCTCTTTCCGGGAGCGATCAGCCAGGGGAAAGAAGGGTTTATCCTAAAAAGAATATTTTTATGTTAAAGCAGAAGCTTCAGCAAAAATTACTTCAGAAACTGTCTCCTCAGCAGATCCAGATGATCAAGCTGTTGGAGATCCCTACCATTCAGCTGGAGCAGAGGATCAAGAAGGAGCTGGAAGAAAATCCGGTCCTGGAGGAAGGGGAAGAGGAGGACGATTCTTTCCAGGATAACTACGAGGATTCGGAAGGGGAGGAAAATTCGCAGGATTCGGATGAGTTTAGTCTGGAGGATTACATTGAGGATGATGAGATTCCCAATTACAAGCTGAATTCAAGCAATTATTCCAAGGATGAAAAGTACGAGGAGATCCCTTTCTCGGTGGGCTCCTCTTTTCATGAGTTTCTGGAATCACAGCTGGGGCTTCAGAAACTTTCGGAGAGGGAGGATATGCTGGCGGGCTATCTGATCGGGAATATTGACGACGACGGGTACCTGAGGCGCAAGCTGGAGGCGGTGGTGGATGACCTGGCATTTTCCATGGGGGTGACCACCGATGAAAACGAGTTGCGTGAGGTCCTCAACATCATTCACAGTCTGGATCCGGCCGGGGTTGGCGCGCGTGATTTGCGGGAATGCCTGATGCTCCAATTGGAAAGGAAGGATCTTACCCAGCCTGCACTTTCGAATGCCTATCGCATTTTGAAGTTCCATTTCGATGAGTTCTCCAGGCGGCATTACGACAAGGTGATCAAGCGGCTGGACCTCACCGATGATGATATGAAAGCTGCCATCGATGAGATTGTGAGACTGAATCCCAAGCCCGGGGGAGGTTACAACGATCCCATGAATAAAACCAGCGAGCATATCATTCCTGATTTCATCCTTGAGAGCGATGAAGGGGATCTTCAGCTAAGCCTGAATTCACGGAACGTACCGGAGCTGAGGGTTAGCCGTACTTACAGTGAGATGATCAAGGCCTATGCAGCCAACAAGAATTCTAGGAATAAGGAGGACAAGGAAGCCTTGAGTTTTGTGAAACAGAAGCTGGATTCGGCCAAATGGTTTATTGACGCTATCCGGCAGAGACAAAATACCTTGTTGCTCACCATGAACGCCATCCTTACCTATCAGGAAAAGTATTTTCAGGAAGGGGATGAAAAGCTGTTGAAGCCTATGATCCTTAAGGACATTGCGGATATCACCGGACTGGACATTTCCACGGTATCGAGGGTGGCCAACTCCAAGTACATACAGACCCATTTCGGCATTTTTCCGCTGAAGTATTTCTTTTCCGAGGGCATGCAGACGGATTCGGGAGAGGAGGTTTCGACCCGGGAGATCAAGAAAATTCTTCAGGAATGCATTGAGAATGAAGAAAAGAAAAAGCCCCTCACCGATGAGAAGCTGGCAGACATACTCCAGGAGAAAGGGTACCAGATTGCCCGGCGGACGGTGGCTAAATACAGGGAACAGTTAAATATTCCGGTTGCCAGACTTCGTAAAGAATTATAGATCATGCTCACAAAAATTGCCCAGGCTTTCACCTGGTTTTTTCATCCCCTGCTGATGCCCACCGTTGGGGTGATCATCCTGATGTTTGCCGATTCCTATTTATCCTACATTCCCATTGAAGCCAAGCGGATGCTGATCATCCTTACTGCGATCGGCACCTTTATTCTTCCGGCTCTTATGATCCCTCTCTTTGTGCTTCAGGGCTGGGTATCCAGCATTTACCTGGGGAAGCGTACCGAAAGGCTTTATCCCCTGGCCCTCACCTCGGTTTTTTACGCTCTCACCTATATTTTGGTGATCCGCATTCCGGTTTTCGAGCAGGTGCACGGTTTTCTGCTGGGGGCGATGCTAACGGTTCTTTCCGCCTTCCTGATCTCCCTGCGCTGGAAGATCAGTACCCACATGATGGGGCTTGGGGGACTGGCGGCACTGGTTATTGTGCTGACCCTCAGCCTGAACCTTTTCATGATGTATTCCTTTATCGGGATCGTTCTGGCTGCGGGACTTGCAGGATCTTCCCGTATGTATCTCCAGGTGCACAACGATGCTCAGATTTTTGCCGGATTCCTGGCTGGTTTTGTCCTGGTCTTTACGGCTATGCAGTTCTGAATCCGGATCAGAGAATCACTTCCACTTTAAAGCCTTCTTCCAGCAGGCGTTGGCCGGTAGCAAGCAGAGTTTCTTTACCGGGCCTGATCAGTTTATGGGTTGGGGTATCCCTCTCAAACGTATAGATCATGATGGAAGCCGGATCAATTTCGTGATAGGCACGGATCAGTGCGTTGATCTCTTCTTCGGTGGTGTTGTCGATGTCGCTGTATTCATCTTTTCCTTTGATCAGCAGGGTTTGAAGGATGATGGGTTCTTCCCAGGCTGTCAGGTTTTCGATGATGGAGGAAAGGCTGATGCCCGGGGCCGGTTTGTTCAACCGGATAAATGTGTATTCGATGGCGGTGTCCAGCTTGAAAATGTTCTGATCGATAAGGGGGAGGACCTCACGGATCTTTTCCTTGTGGATAAGGGTTGAATTGCAGAGAAGAGAGATTTTGCAATCGGGGAAGAAACGGTCTCTGAGAATGACGGTATCTTTGACAATCCCGTTAAAATCCGGGTGCATGGTAGGTTCTCCGTTTCCGGCAAAGGTGATCACATCGGGTATTGGCCCTTCCTTAAGCATCTCGGTGAGCTTGTTTTCCAGGGCGATGAACACCTCTTTCCGTGAGGGGAGCTCGCCGGGACGGATCTTTTGAAGGTGGCTCCATCCGCATTCGCAGTAGATGCAGTCGAAATTGCAAAGTTTTTTGCTGAGCGGCAGGAGGTTTATCCCCAGGGAAACGCCCAGGCGTCTGGAGGATACCGGTCCGAAAACGATCTTATCAAAAAGGAAGGTAGCCATGATCAGATCCCGGCCTTCCGGAGGTTGTCGATCATTTCCTTATCCTGACCCAGGATGTGGTCGTGGAACCACTGGAACAGAAAATCGTGCAGCTCCTCACAGACTTTTTTATTTTTCTTCCGGTAGTCATCCTTGAACTTGATGAGTCCGGAGACGAAGTGGCTGTGAGCTTTTTTATGATCCTGAAGGGATCCGGAAGTCAGGTCCTTGTAATTCATCTCTTCCTGGAGGGTATATTTTTCCACGTAATGAACGAGGGAGAAAAAAACCTCGGATACTTTTTCTTCGCATACCTCCGATTCGATAAATTCTTCCAGCTTTTTGACCACATCGAAGAAATACCGGTGCTGTTCATCGATAAACTCTACGCCGGTATTGAATTCAGTCTTCCACTGGGCTGGTAGTTTCTGGCTTAGCATGGGTTTTACTTTTGAAACAAAGGTAAATGGAGGAGGGTTTGAAGTAAATGATATATGTCATGCATTAAGGTAAGGGTCAGGTTTACTCCGGTTTCTTTTTCCGGGTACCAGCCAGGCTTACCAGGAAGGTGACGAGGAGGGCCAGGAAGAATGCAGGAATCAGTTCGTACAGCCAGGCGGAAAGAGCGGGAATACTTTTCCAGAGGATCACGGTTAGGGTACCGGTGATCATTCCGGCCATCACGCCCTTTTTTGAGGTTTTTTTCCAGAAGAGGGCAAGGATGGATGTGGGGCCCAGAGCTGCCCCGAGGCCTGCCCAGGCGAAGAGGACCAGCCAGAAGACAATGTCCTCCACCAGAATTCCCAGCACAATGGCCAGGTAAACCAGGAGGGTTACGGCTACCCTGCTTAGAAAGGTAAGCTTTTTCTGAGGGATGAATTTATCCTTGTTAAGGATCTTTTCATAAAGGTCTCTTACCAGGCTGGATCCGGCCACCAGCAACTGGGAATCGGCAGTCGACATGATGGCAGCAAAGACCGCCGCAAGGATGACCCCGTTCATAAACGCCGGTAGCAGGCGGTCGGCAAGATGAAGAAAGGCATTCTCCGGGTCGGAGTTGGGCAGTGCCGAAGCTTCGGGGTACCAGGCCCGGGCAACAATACCGATCATAAAAGCCCCGAGGGCAAGCACAACGTTCCAGGCGGTACCCACCCAGGCTGAGGTTTTAAGCATCGACGGGTTTTTTATCGACATGTAGCGCACCAGGATATGGGGATTGCCCGGGGAGCCCAGCCCTATCCCCAGGAAACCGATCAGGGATCCGTATCCAAAGGCCACGGGATTAAAAAAGCCTTCCTGGGTGGTTTCCAAGCTATTGATAATCTCTGAGAATCCCCCGTAGCGGATGATCCCCACCGTGGGAAGGATGAGAAGGGCCAGGAGCATCACAAAAGCCTGGAGGACATCGGTAAGACTTACCGCCAGGAATCCGCCCAGCAAAGTGTAAGCCAGAACGATCACTGCGGTCAGGATCAATCCGGATGAGGGCGGCATACGGAAATATGCGTAGAAGGCCTTGCCTCCACCCACAAACTGGGCTGCTACGTAGCTGACCATGAAAATGAGAAAGATGGTGACCAGTAGCTTTCGGATCTGTCCCTCACTGTCGTCGAAACGGGCCGAAAAGAAATCGGGAATGGTCAGGGATTTGTACTTTTCCGTGATTGTGCGGATGCGGGGAGCATAATAAATAAAAAGGAAGAATTCGACCACGATGTATCCGACCACGGCCCAGATCGCAGAAAGTCCCATGGAATAAGCCTGACCCGTAAAACCCAGCAGCAGCCATGCCGACCGGCCGGAAACCACCGCCGAGAGAGCCACGACGAACATGCTCATCTGCCTCCCTCCAAGAAAAAACTCGGTCATACCCTTTGAGGAAAACCGGGTGGCATAAACCCCGATGAGTACGATAGCGGCAAAATAGGCGATGAAAGGGATCAGGAGTCCGTAATCCATATTCCGGGATGCTTAACTGAAGCCGAAAATTATAAAAAAATGTTGAGATGAAGTTGGGGCTGCAGGAAATAAATAAGCGCAGAAAATGAATTGAAGTCTGTCAAAGGCGCTTAAATCTGAACGACTGTATCATTTTGACACAGTTTTAGAAAAATTTAGCCGGCGTCAGGGCTGGAAATTCCGGGCATTGTATCATTTTGACACAGTCCGGATCCGGATGCGAATCCTGGATTATTTTAGCCGGGAATATATTTTGACATTAATCTGATTAATGCTAATTTTCCACAGTAACTAACCTGATAAACTATGACTATCATCAGCAATTATTCTCTGGCCGTTTTGTTATGCGTGGTCACGATGCTTTGTTGGGGTTCCTGGGCGAATACCCTGAAGCTTGCCCGCAAGAACTGGGCATTTCCGCTTTATTACTGGGACTATTCCATCGGGTTGGTCTTGTTGTCGCTTTTTTTCGGGATCACCCTTGGGAATTCGGGTGAATTCGGGCAAGGCTTTTTTGAGAATTTCCGCACGGCCTCCATGGCGAATATTGGGAACGCCTTGTTAGGGGGGGTCATTTTTAATCTGGGAAACCTGCTTATCGTAGCAGCCACGACCATTGCGGGTATGTCGGTCGCTTTCCCCATTGCGGTCGGACTTGCGTTGGTGATCGGGGTGCTTGACAATTACATTCGGATCTCGGAGGGGAATCCCGTCATTTTGTTTGCGGGGGTCGGACTTGTGGTACTGGCCATTGTGATCAATGCGGTGGCCTATGGTAAGAAAAGCAAGGGAGGGCCCCGTGGTTCTTCGAAAGGAATCGTTTTGTCCATTTTTTCCGGAGCCATCATGGGTTTCTTTTTCGGTTTTGTGGCGAAGACCCTGCCCGACGATTTTACGGTGGTACAGGCGGGACAGCTTACTCCATATACGGCGGTTTTTATATTTACCCTCGGGGTATTTTTCTCTAATTTTATTTTCAACTCCTGGTTTATGTACCGGCCGGTTGAGGGGGAGAAGGTGAGTTATGCCTCGTATTTTCGTGATGGGAATTTCCGTTTGCATCTGATTGGCATCCTTGGAGGTGTGATCTGGAACATTGGAATGTCCTTTAGCATATTGGCCTCGGATACTGCAGGTCCGGCAATCTCCTACGGACTGGGTCAGGGTGCAACCATGGTGGCTGCCGCCTGGGGAGTGTTTGTCTGGAAGGAATTCAAGGGAGCCGGGAAGACGGTAAACTGGCTGCTAACCGGTATGTTTTTGTTTTTTATTTCCGGACTGGCTATGATCATTATTGCCAGGGGGGCATAAGGGGATCTGTTGAAGGAGAACCCGGGTAGTTTAACATTGAAAATCAGAAATACATGCAAAATAAGATTGTAGTAATTGGCAGTTCCAATGTGGACATGATTATGAAAATGGATCATCTTCCTGCCCGTGGGGAAACGGTTACCAATGCCGAGTATATGCAGGTTTTCGGCGGAAAGGGTGCCAATCAGGCGGTGGGAGCTGCCCGCTCGGGCGGAGATGTGGCTTTTGTAAGTTGTGCAGGCGATGATGTTTTTGCTCCGCTTATGGTTGAGAATTTTCGCAAGGATGGGATCAATACCGAGTATGTTTTTCATGAAACGGGGATTGCCAGCGGTACTGCCCTCATCATGATTGGCGACAGGGGGGATAATTACCTTTCGGTCGCTCCCGGAGCCAATTACCGACTCACTCCCGAGTATCTGGATACTTGTGAACCTCTGATCAAAAAGGCAGAGATCATCCTGTTGCAATTTGAGATTCTTCCCGATACCCTTGCCTATGCGCTTAAAAAAGCGAAAGAGAATCGCATTCCGGTGATCTGGAATTTTGCCCCTGCCCGTTCCATCGACCTGAGGTTGCTCAGGGGACTTGAGATCCTTGTGGTTAATGAAGTGGAGAGTGCTTTTCTTACCGGGATGGAGCTGAATACCGACGAGGATATCGTGAAGGCGGCCTATGATCTTCAGGATAAAGGGGTAAAAAGTGTGATCATCACCCTGGGGAGCCGGGGATCCTATGTTTTATCGGATGAATTTACCGGAAAGATCCCGGCCTTCAAAATGGATGCGGTTGATACTACGGCCGCCGGAGATGTATATTGCGGGGCACTGGCCACGGCGCTTACCGAAAAAAAGAGTCTTAAGGATTCGGTGACCTTCGCCTCCGCCGCGTCCGCCATATCTGTTACCCGCATGGGGGCACAGCCTTCGGCCCCCATAAAAAAGGAAATTGAGAACTTCCTTGCGAATCATCAGGCCTAATAACTTAAGTATATGATTAAAAAAATTACCATTCCGGTTTTGCTGATCCTGTTGCTTTCTTCCTGTGAGCTTACAGAAAGAAGGATACATTCCACGCGGGTCGACAGTCAGGAAGAACTCAATGAGTTTCTCCTTTACGGCTGGAACACCTGGAACAACCCCAACCTGTTGAGTCAGGTGCTTATGCCCCAGGGCCTGTCGCTGAGGATAAGCATGCGCGAAAGTTACCGGAGGGGTTCTCCCTATTACCTGGATGAAGCTTATATTTCGAGTCCTTTCCACCGGTTCACGGAGCAGGTGGAACCCTTTAACCATGCATACAACGGGAGCTTCACCGACCTGAGAATTTCCTGGAAAGGGGTGACGGCCAGGATCAAAACCGCTACCCGGAGGGATAATATTTACATCCTTTACATCCCCGAAGAAATTCCCGAGTACCCTCCCGTGCTAATCCTGGAAGCGGGGATTCTCTGGAACAAGGGTGGAGTGCTTGAGAAGAAGGAAAACATCATTCAGGCCGATATGGGTACCCGGTCCATCACCGTTGGGGCTACCCGGAACGATTCTCTGATTCCCCTTCCTCTTTCCTCTCCCTATCTCAGCTTCAGCTCGGCCGATACCCTGGCATTTTTTACCGGGAGACGGCAAAGTCTGGAATGGATAGAGGAATATATTTCGGAGAAAGAGCAGGAAATGCTGGAGGACCAGTCAAGGTACGGGGATTATCAGGAGGCCTATAGTGCCATGCAGACTCTTTTGGCCTGGAACATCATTTATGACCCTTTCAAGAACCGGGCGATTACTCCGGTGAGCCGGATATGGAATGAAAACTGGGGGGGATGGGTGCTTTTTGACTGGGATACTTATTTTACGGCGGCCATGTATGCGATCGACAATAAGTTTCATGCCTACTCCAATGCCCTGGCCATAACCAGCGAAATAACCGAAGAGGGATTCATCCCCAACTATTCCGGGACTCTTCTGAACCGGAAATCCTTCGATCGTTCTCAGCCTCCGGTAGGGTCATTGATCACCAAAATGATTTACGACAAGTATCAGGAAACATGGTTCCTGGAAAGCAGTTTTGAGAATCTCCTGTCGTGGAACCGCTGGTGGGAAAGAGAGAGGGACAATCAGGGATTTCTTTCCTGGGGTTCGGATCCCCATTCTCTCGGACACAAGGTGAATACCAAACAGGCAGCGATGTATGAATCCGGTCTCGACAATTCTCCTTTGTTCGACAGTGCGGTTTTTAATCCTGAAAAGAACATGCTTGAGCTGGCTTCGGTGGGACTTATGGGCATGTATATTGCCGATTGCAGGGCTTTGGCGGAGATTGCCACGGTGCTCGAAAAACCGGAGATCTATGACGAACTGATGAGGAGGGCTCAAAAATATTCATTAAAACTGGAAGAGCTCTGGGATGAAGAAACCGGGATTTACCGGGATCTGGATCTGGTTACCGGGAAGTTCTCAGGCCGGCTGGCGCCAACGAATTTTTACCCCCTGCTTGCGGGGGTCCCTTCAGCCGAAAAAGCGGAACGAATGGTAAGGGATCACCTTATGGATCCGGAAAAATTTTACGGGGAGTATATGATCCCGTCGATCTCACGGGATGATCCTGCCTTTGAGGACAACAGTTACTGGAGGGGCAGGATCTGGGCGCCCATGAATTTTCTGGTGTATCTGGGATTACGTAATTATGATCTTCCGGAGGCAAGGCAACTTCTGGCAGACAAGTCGAACGAACTGCTTATGAAGGAATGGAGGAAGAACCGGAGGGTGTATGAAAACTACAATGCGGTTACCGGAGAAGGTCCGGATGTGAGGAATAGTGACGGCTTTTATTCCTGGGGCGGACTCCTCGGACTTATCACTTTGATGGAAGCCGGATACTGGGACGAAACTGAGAAATAAACTGGAATATCATGCAAAAATTTGGACTTAAAACCGGGATCGCTGCCGGCAGTATCCTGTTGGGGAGTGCCCTGACAGGTTGTGACAGACAGGAGGAAAAGGATGCAGGAGCGGGGGATCCCCGGCCCAACATCGTTTTGTTTTTTACTGACGATAATGCGTTTACTTACTGGGGATTCGGGGGAGGGCCCGATCTTTCTCCCCGGATTGACGGGATCAGGAAAGCAGGACTGGAGGCCACCGAATTTTATTGTTCGGCTTCCGTATGTACTCCTTCGAGGTATTCGCTGCATACCGGTAAATTTGCCGGGCGCTGTGAACATCCCGAATTCAGGGAGGAATATCCGGAGAGTGAACCTTACAATATTATCTGGAACACTTTTCTGGACGGAAGCCGGGAGATCACCCTGGGGGAGGTACTGAAGGATGCAGGCTATTATACGGGTTTCGTGGGGAAATGGCATATGGGGTTCGATAAAAGTGCCTTTCAGCTTCCCAAAGATGCAGATCCCTTTGATCCTGAAGTCGACAAGGTCCTGAAGGAATATCAGTCGGCCGTGGTCGAACACGTCAAAAAGGAAGGAGGTTTTGACTTTGCCGCCTCCATTGTTCCCCAGAACAACGATGATAATTTTGTGGATGCGCTGCAGTATCACAACCTGGAATGGTATGCGAAAGGGGCCATGGATTTTGTTGACAGGGCGAAAAAAGAGGGCGGTCCCTACTTCCTTATTGTGAACATCACCACCCATCACGGGCCCTGTCATACCGAGTCGATCGAATCGGATATCCGGATCACGCAGGCAGGAGTGGTTGAAGGGTTGGACAAGGTGATGCCCGACCGTTCGACATTGTATGAGCGGATCATGGAGAAGGGATATCCGGTCGATTTCAAGACGGCTGGAAGCCTGTGGACCGACGATTGTGTAGGGGCGGTCCTGGATTATATGGAAAGAAAAAAGGTTCACGGCAACACCGCGGTAATCTTCACCACCGATCATAATCGTTTTGATGGTAAGGCTACCTGTTACCAGGGCGGGGTTCATATCCCCTTTGTCATGCAGTGGCCCGGGGTGATTGAACCGGGAAGTACCATCAACAAGAGGATGATGTTGACCGACCTGATGCCCACCTTTGCGGAGATGGCAGGAACCAGTCTTCCCGATACCCTTGACATTGACGGGGTATCCCGTTTGCCATATTTGAGAGATCCCCGGATGCTGGAAGATGACGATGAGACCTTGTTTTTTGAGTTTGGATATACCCGTGCGGTGCTTTCCGGAAAATGGAAATACATAGCCTACCGTTTGCCGGAGGATAAGCTGAATGATATGAAAACCGGAAGGGTTCCCAGGGCCTGGTCCATCAAGGGAATGCTTTCCGACGAGCCCTGTATTGACCGGTATCCTCACTATTTTGATGCCGATCAGCTTTACAATCTGGAAGAGGATCCCGGGGAGCAGGTTAATCTGGCCTACGATGAGGAGTACGAAGGAATTTTACTTCAAATGAAAGAAACCCTTAAGAACTATACGGCAACCTTCCGGAATGTATTCGAGCTGGAGGAGGCGGACCCCTTCTATACCTCTTCCGGTTACGGGGAGCTGACAGAAAAAGCCCGCCAGATGGTCGATATGGAACAATTCTATTGGTACAGAAAAGGTTGTTACTAAATACAGAATCACGAATGGAAAAATTATATGCACAGGTAATTGAGCGATTAAAAAAGCTGGATCCCTTAAAACTCAATGATCTTTATATGTTTACGGGTTTTGACGGGTTTGAGGACAAGATACAGCGAGTGGTAAAATCGGGCAGGAAAGATGAGGTGGTTTTTTTCCCGGATATCAAGGAGTTTGGGGTTGCGGTCGACAAGGCTGCGGGGAAGAGCTCCCAGTTCCGGATCGAGACCCGCTACCGCAAGCTGGGTGGAAATTCACCCATTATGGCCAATGCCATGGGATTCCTGGGTATTCAAAATACCTGCATGGCCTCGCTGGGGTATCCCGATATCCGGCCGGTATTTCGGGAAATGCATCCCATCGTAAATCCCATCAGCGTTTGTGAGCCTGGGGAAACCAATGCTTTGGAGTTCAACGACGGCAAATTGATGATGAGCGATATGACTCCCTTTAACGAGCTCAACTGGGATTTCCTCCTGGAAAGGGCCGGTAAGGATCGGTTTCTCAGGGAATTGAAGCGTGCAACCGTGGTAGCGCTGGTCGACTGGGCAAACCTGGATCATGCATCGGATATTTGGGCGGGAATTGAAAGGGATCTCCTTCCTTCACTTTCCGAACCCGGGATCTTTTTCTTTGATATTGCCGATCCTTCCCGGAAAAGCCTGGAGGAGATCCGCGAGGTGGTGGATATCATTGGCCGCTACCGCAAATACGGGGAGGTGATATTCGGGATCAACGAAAATGAGACCATCAGGCTGCATCAGCTTCTGTCGGGAAAGGATGAGGGGGAGATGAGTCTTGAGACCCGGATCAACGAATTGTACGGTTTTATGGATACCGACCAGTTGCTGGTACACCCGGTTGACCGTTGCATCCTGATTGATGGAGGGGAATTACTGAAGGCCGGGGGTACCCTGGTAAAAAATCCGAAAATATCAACCGGAGGTGGGGACAATTTCAATGCCGGTTACTGTTTTGGAAGAATGAATGGTTTCAGTTCCGAAGAATCCATGATCCTTGCCATGGGAACTTCCGGATCTTATGTTAAATACGGTAAGAGTCCGACTCTGGATGAGCTGGCGGATTACCTTGAAAATCCGGGCGATTAAGGATTTTTAGTTGACTTTCTGAAAGCTTAGGAGGGGTTCGTCGGAATCTTCCAGGCGGTAAAAATTCCCGATCAGGAAGGTATTTTCCTCACTGTTCAGGCTGAAATAATAATTATGACGGCACAGGCAGCTGGACAGGGCCCATTGAAGCGAGATGCTGTCGTGGAAAAAATAATAATTGTAGGGTCCGGAGGAGGTCATATTTTCCCTTTTCAATTCAAGCCATTGCTGTCCGTCGCCCAGGTCGAACTCCCCGAAAATAAGGGTGTCTGAACGCTGAAGGGTTTCAACCCAGGTTCCCCGGAGGCGGTTGATCTGTTCATCTCCTTTTTCGCAGGAGAAAAAGAACAGCAGGGTCAATATTAGGAGGACGGAATACTTCACCTGATTACGTAAGGATGATTTGTATACGATTTTCATTACAAATAAGATGCCTGAATGATCAAAATAGTTGCCTGGCCGGAAATTTTTCCCGGAAATTTGTCATCCCCGGGACATTTTTGTTACTTATCCAAGTTAGGAGAAAGATGTGAACTCAGGATTACATCATTCTTGGATTTATCTTAAATAAATACTTATCATTATGGGGATCACATACAAGGCGTTACGGGTTCATGAAACGGAGAAAGGTACCTTCATCCGTAAAATTGAAACAATGGATACGGATCAACTTCCGGAGGGGGAGGTACTTATCCGGGTTCATTATTCGGGACTGAATTACAAGGATGCTCTTTCGGCATACGGCAATCGTGGCGTTACCCGGAGGTATCCCCACACTCCGGGGATTGATGCTGCGGGGATTGTGGAAGAGAGTGAACACCCCGATTTCCGTAGGGGGGATCCCGTGGTGGTAGGGGGATATGATCTGGGGATGGATACGCCCGGGGGTTTCGGGCAGTACATACGGGTGCCGGCCGGCTGGATCGTCCCTCTTCCGGAGGGCATGGATCTGAAGGAGAGTATGATCATAGGGGGTACGGGATTTACGGCGGGATTGTCGGTATATCATCTGCTGGAGCAGGGGGTTAAGCCGGAGGATGGGCCCATTCTTGTAACCGGAGCGGCCGGGGGGGTAGGCAGCTGGTCGGTGCTGATCCTCAAAAAGCTGGGCTTCAGGGTAATTGCCGGGACCTCTCGGATTGATGACTCCAGGGAACTGGTTTCCCTTCTGGGAGCCGATGAGCATGTAGACAAAAGTGTGATTGACGATGAATCGGGGAAGGCGCTGATCCGATGGAAATGGGCCGGGGCCATAGAGAATGTGGGAGGCAATGTACTGGCAACCGCGCTAAAAGCCTGCAAGCCCGGGGGAACGGTTACCTGTTGCGGCAATATTTATTCACACGAACTGAATACCACGGTCTATCCCTTTATCCTGAATGCGGTTCGGTTGATCGGCATTTCCGCCCAGATCACGGAGATCGGTCTGCGCAAGAAGATATGGGCCAAATTTTCGGATGAGTACCGGGTTGAGATGCCGGGAATTTTAAGAGAGACAAGCCTGGATGGGCTGCCGGAAGTATTGGAGCTGGCTATATCCAGGAAGAATCGGGGACAGGTATTGCTAAGGTTATGGGATTGAATCCTAAAACTCAGCTTTACCCGGGGTTCTGGGGAAGGGGATCACGTCCCTGATGTTGCTCATTCCGGTAACGAACTGCACCAGTCTTTCGAATCCGAGCCCGAATCCGGAGTGTACCACGGTTCCGAATTTCCGGGTATCGAGGAACCACCAGAGGTCTTCTTCGGGGAGGTTAAGTTCCCGGATGCGGGTAAGCAGTTTGTCGAGATTTTCTTCCCTTTGGGATCCACCGATGATCTCTCCGATTCCCGGGAATAGCACGTCCATGGCTCTGACGGTTTTGCCATCGTCGTTTTGTTTCATATAGAAAGCCTTGATCTCTTTGGGGTAGTTGGTAAGGATCACCGGTTTTTTGAAATGTTTTTCGACCAGGTATCGTTCGTGTTCGGCCTGCAGGTCGGAGCCCCAGGAAACGGGGAACTCAAATTTTTGTCCGGATTTCTGGAGGATATCGATGGCCTGGGTATAGTCTATGCGCACGAATTTATTTTCGGTCACAAACTTCAGTCGATCGATAAGTTCTTTATCGACCATGTTGTTGAGAAATTCCAGATCTTCTGCACAATTATCGAGGGCATACCGGATGAGATATTTGAGGAAATCCTCGGCCAGGTCCTGGTTATCATGAATATCGTTAAAGGCCACTTCGGGTTCGATCATCCAGAATTCGGCAAGGTGGCGTGGGGTATTGGAATTTTCTGCACGAAAGGTGGGTCCGAAGGTATAGACTCCGCCCAGGGCGAGTGCGCCCAGTTCGGCTTCGAGCTGACCTGAGACGGTGAGGTTGGTGGGTCTTCCGAAGAAATCTTCCCGGTAATCCACTTCCCCGTTCTCATCCAGGGGTGGATTTTTGGGATCCAGGGTGCTGACCCGGAACATTTCTCCGGCACCTTCCGCGTCGGAGGCGGTAATGATGGGGCTGTGCAGGTTGAAGAATCCGATATCGTTAAAATACTTATGAATGGCGAAGCTGAGGGCATGGCGAATGCGGAACACTGCCCCGAAGGTGTTGGTGCGGAAGCGCAGGTGGGCGATCTCCCTGAGGAACTCCATGGAATGGCCTTTTTTCTGAAGCGGGTAGTTTTCGGGATCCGACTCCCCGTACACTGAAATCTCTGAAGCCTGGATTTCCACGTTTTGACCTTTACCCATGGATTGAACGAGCAGACCCTTCACCCCTATACTGGCTCCGGTAGTGATCTTGCGGATAAGGTCTTCATCGAAGGAACCCAGTTCGGCCACCACCTGGATATTATGGATCACGGAACCGTCGTTTACGGCGATGAAAGCGATATTTTTGTTCCCTCTCCGGGTCCGGACCCATCCCTGGATAAATATTTCCCGATCGAATTCCTGTGTGGTAAGCAAAGATTTTATGGTCGAACGTTTCATTTTACTCCTCAATTTCGTTGGTTATTGATTTTTTAAAACAGATTGTAAGGAAAAAAGACTGTTTTTGAGAACAATTCCTGCAAAAGTAGTATTTTAATGTGAAGATTGAATGTCCTTTGGATAAAGTTTTCGGGGAGAGGGGTCCCTCTGTTTTTTATCGGTGGAAGGGTTTTTCTGACAAAAGACGGATGGAGGCAGATTAAATTTGGGATACAATCGTTTAAAAAAAGCCATCTCCTTTTTGATATCGGTTGAGATGTGTAAATTTGTTTCTCTTAAGTTACATGATCATGAATGCCAAAAAAGTAATACTGGTTACCTGGGATTTCACCGAAGTATCTGAAAATGCACTGATACATGCAAATAGGGTGGCTTCCAACGTGGATAATAGGATCCGTCTTCTGCATGTTGCAAAGGACAAAAACAGCGTTCCCCAGGCAGAGGAGAAGCTCAAAAAGGAGATTCTCCTGTTGAACAAAAAGTACGAGACAGAGCTGGAGTACGTGGTTCTGGCCGGCAGTATATTCAGGGAGATCTCGGCTTATGCGGCAGATCATGACGAGCTGACCATGGTGGTAATGGGCACTCACGGGATCAAGGGGAAGCAGAAGTACTTCGGTTCCTATGCTTTAAGGGTGATTATCGGTTCGCCGATTCCTTTTGTGGTGGTTCAGGACAAGCCCAGGGAGGAGGGTCGCTTCCGGAATATTGTCTTCCCCATCGATTTTAAATCTGAGAACAAGGAAAAACTTTACTGGGCCATTTATATGGGCAAGTATTTCAATGCCCGGGTTCATTTGTTCAAATCGCCCATTGCCGATAAGTCTCTGGCGAAAAAGGTGAATACCAATCTGAATTTCGCCATCCGTTTTCTGATCCAGAATAACCTGGATTACGAGATCCACACCGCGCGCACCAGCAAGAATTTTGCCCGGGAGATGATGAATTTTTCCCGTGAGGTTGAGGCCGATATGATCATCATCACCTCCACCAAGCACATCACCTTTATGGATTATATGTTCGGGGCCCCGGAGCAATTCATCATGGCCAACGCATCCCGCATCCCCGTGATGGTTATTAATCCCAAGGCAAGCTTCGCCCAGGTGGGACAGTTCATGTATGGGAATACCTAAATTTTCCGGCCTTTAAGCAGGACTTTCACCCGGCTTTTCCCGGATAGTTTCAGTGCATTCAGGTCGCAGTTTTCGATCAGGATCAGGCCCGGCCTTTTGTTTTTTTCGGTACTTCCCAGGACTGAGTCGATTCCGAGTGCCTTTGCGCCGTTCAGGGTGGCGAAGCCCAGCAGTTTCTGCAGGCTGAGATCGGGAAATCCTGTGGTAAGGGTTTTCAGTTCTTCCAGGATGGAAAGTTGCCGGTTTGAGGCGAGGCTGTCGGTTCCCAGGCAGACCTTTTCCGGGTGATGGTCGATAAGCCAGCGGGAGGGGAGTTCGGAGGAGATATATAGATTGGAATTGGGACAGAGGCAGAAATGGCATCGGGAAAGATCGAGTCGGGCATTCCGGATATCCTCTTCCCGGGTATGGACGTTATGGATAAGCAGCAGGGGTGGTTTCGGCGGAAGGGACCGTATGAGGTATTCCAGGGAACCCATGTTTCGGGGTTTGGAGTCTCCCTTCTCAAAGCCCATGTTTTCAAACAGATCGAGAAAGCGCCCTTTGCGGTCGCGGATAAACTCTTCCTCGAACAGGGTTTCCTGATTGTGGATGGACATCCGGTTTTCAGGGTCGTCCAGCCTTTCGCGAAAAAGGGCAAAGAGGTTTTCGGACACGGTGTAGCTTGCATGCGGAACGAGACTGCTGTTAAGTCCGTATTCATCCCGGGCCCGGGTAAGAATGGCCATTCCCTGTTCCCAGGTTTTCAGGGCTGTTGCATTCTCCAGGTTGAGGATCTCGACAAAGCTGTGGTAGTGAATGGGGCTGATTCTTTTGCATTCGAAAGTATCGGCTGTATTGCAGATGTCTCCCACGGCCACGATGCCTTCCTTCTGCATATCAAGGTCGGCTTCCTTTATTGCGCGATCGATTTTTTCCGGGGTGGAATCTCTGGAGGTAACCACAGCATAAATGAAATGGTCCATTTCCTTCCTCTCCCCGATCTTTCCTTTCATGTGGGAAAGCTCCAGGTGGCAGTGGGCATTGATGAACCCCGGACATACTATCCCATTGTAGTATTCCAGTCCCGCCTCTTCGGTGAGTCCGCCGGGATGTTCCCTCACTTCCAGGATTTTCCCGGTTTCGTCAAGGGTAACCACGGCATTTCTTTGGAATTTCCGGCCATCGAAAAGTAAGGGGGCGGCGATTTTCCGTTGGATCATAGGGCTGATTATCTTTCGTTCCTTAGTTTGAGACTGTCGGAAACCGACTGTTCCAGGCTGTCGGAGAGGTAATTCAGTCTGAAGAGGACCTGGTCGTATACTTCCATATACAG
>CAZNFR010000032.1:0-36142 GCA_964572225.1 uncultured Bacteroidaceae bacterium | reverse complement strand
AAATTTACCTTAGTGCGGTAAATTTAAGATTTTTTCAACGTAACAACTTGATATACAATATTGAAAACTTATTTTCTTAAAGGGGCGGACAAGTCAGGACAAAATTACCTGAAATAAACCAAATTTTATCTAGATTCATATAAAAAGATCCTGAACTATTTTAATACAAGATTGTTAGCAGATTGCCATATTCTGCTAACCTAAATTCTGTATATGAAAACTTCAGGCTTTTTTTCTTACTCTATTTTTAAAGTTTTAAATCTTTTATTATTAACACTTCTTTCTCTTGGCGGGCTTAAGGCTCAACACTACTGGGTAGGGGGTTCCGGAAACTGGTCCGATTTTGCCAATCATTGGGCTACCAGTTCCGGGGGAAGTACCTTTCATGGCTCTCCTCCCTCGGCCGGCGATGATGTGATTTTTGATTCCAATTCCTTTACTCAGAGCGGGCAGGTCGTTACCATCGATCTTAGCGAGGCTGAGTGTAATTCGATGAATTGGTCCGGCGTCACCAACAATCCGGGATTGGTTGGGGGAGGTATTTCCAACACCCTGAATATTTACGGATCTCTGACTCTTTCGCCCGATGCCAACTACGATTTCGGGGCGGTGGAATTTGAATCCGACAACCCGGGTAACACGGTCACCAGCAATGGAAGCAGCATGGGTCCCACCTGTGTGGTTCGGTTTATAGGAGCCGGAAGCTGGGATTTACAGGATAAGCTTACTGCCTATCAGATTCAGTTTTATGAAGGGACTTTCAACAGCAACAACAATGCTATGGAGGCAGACCTGATCCGGACTACGGGCTCTGCTTCGAAAGAATTGAATATGGGAAGTTCGATAATAACTACCGGACAATGGAGGACAACCGGGAGCAATAATACCCTGAATATGGGGTCATCCCATATTATCACCAATTCTTTTTACGGGGATGAATCGGGTTCCGGACCCTACATTTTTAATCATGTGGAATTGCCTGAGGGGGGTGTTATATGGAACGATGCAACTATAAACATACTTACCCTGGGTAACGGGGGTGAGGTGAACAATACCGTAAAGATTGAGAGCGGTTCAACCCTTAGCCTTGGAGAGCTTATCATAAACTCAACACGGGAATCCGTGCTTGAGTTTACCTCACTCACCCCGGGTTCGGAGGCTACACTTAACAAAACATCAGGGAGTGTAAATGTTTCCTACCTGTTTCTTCAGGATATCCATGCTACCGGGGGGGCTGACTTTACGGCCACCGAAAGTCTGGATAATGGAAATAACAACGGTTGGACTATTTCTCCCATTACCCCGCTTGATTATTACTGGGTAGGGGATGGAGGAGACTGGAGCGATTACGAAAACCACTGGACCACGAGCTCGGGTGGCACAACTTTCCATACCGGGATTCCCACCCGTTTTGACAGGGTTTATTTTGATGCAAACTCATTTACCATGGATGCGCAGACTGTGGTTGTGGATGCCCCGTCCTACTGTGCTTCCATTGATTTTACCGGGGCTACCAACACCCCAAGATTTTACGGAGCTTATCAGGACGACTTTACCGTTTATGGACCGGTGATCTTTATTGATGAAATGACCGGGTCATTATACGGTTTCAAGCTTGACGGTGACCTTTCCGGCAATCCCCTGCATTTTGGGAGCATCCAGGCTCAGAACTTCAGCATTTTTGGGTCGGGTGAATGGACACTGATGGATGATATCAGGGTTGGAAATTTCAACCTGAGGGATGAAGCGATTTTTCACAGCAATGATAATAATATTGAAGTGCTATTCACCTTTGGGATTTATGGCAGCAATAACACTCTCAATCTGGGCAGTTCAGAAATCGTCGTACGGGATTTCAGGGCTCCTACGGGTGGATTCACTTTTGACCCGGGCACATCGAATTTTATTGTAAACCGGGATTTCCGGGGTGAGGGTCATTCCTATTATAAAATTACCATGGAAGAAACCAGCACCCTGTTCGGTAACAACACCATCGAGATTCTGGAGATTTTACCTGCCACGGATGCCTCGTTTGAATCGGGGACCCTTCAGACTCTGAATCAATCCCTTATTCTGAACGGAACGCCCGATGGCCCAATCAGTTTAGGATCGACCACGGCAGGAAACCAGGCAAGCTTGTCGCTGGCTTCGGGTACGGTAGACGGTACCTTCCTGATTTTGCAGGATATCATTGCCACGGGAGGAGCTACTTTTAATGCATTGGAGAGTATTGACAACGGGAATAATGCCGGATGGAATATTACGGAGATTGTACCTCTGGATTTTTATTGGGTTGGAGGTACCGGGAACTGGAGCGATCATGAAAATCACTGGGCCACTACTTCGGGAGGTTCTGAATTCCGGTACCGGGTTCCTGGTGCGCTGGATAATGTTTATTTTGATGCTAATTCATTCGACGGTGAAGGACAGGTTGTTACGATTGATACGGATGAGGTAAATTTCCATGATATGGACTGGACGGGGGCGACCGGCTCACCTGTGCTGAGCGGGAATGGTAAATCCATGAATATATTCGGTTCCCTTATGCTTATCCCGGAAATGGACATTGATGTGAAGGATTATTATTTCTTATCGGCCTCATCCGAAACCATAACCACAGGCAACGGTTCAAAACCGGGGGGCAGCAGCTACTTTTATTTTGACGGTGCCGGTGAATGGACACTGCAGGACAGTTTGTATGTTCGTGAACTCTGGCTTTCGAGAGGAGGGTTAAACACGGCTGATCACCCGGTACATGTGGATTTCAGATGGTATTTTGAAGGGGAGTCGGGGAAAGTGTTGGAGGCGGGTAGTTCTGAAATTTTCGCAAGGTCAATGCAATGGAGTGGGTCTGTCGGGGACAGTCTGACGTTAAATGCTTCCGACTCGCATATTTCTTTCAGCAGCTCTTTTAGTCCGGCGAGTATTAAGAACAACAGCGTTTATAATTTTGGGGACCTTTCAGTAGTAAAAAACCGGTTTTCCGATGCAGCTTCGGTCTTTGGCAGTTACGTGGTGGATACTTTCACCATCGAAGCCGGAAAGTTGTTTGGAATGCACAGCGGGGTGGTAATTACCATGAACCAGATGATTGCCAAAGGGACAGCCGGGGAACCCATATCTATTTATTGTGTTCAGGAGGGGAATACAGCCACCTTCTCGCAGTCGGGCGGCACTATAAATGCCGAATTTCTGGAGTTGAAAGACAACAGGGCAACGGGAGGGGCCGAGTTTATTGCCAGTAGTTCTGTTGACCTTGGGAATGTAAGCGGGTGGACTTTTACCAAGCAGGCGCAGACCATCACTTTTGATCCTATACCTGACAAGAAGGTGGACGATGAGCCTTTTTCTGTTTCGGCAAGTGCGAGTTCGGGCTTGCAGGTGACCTTCAGCATTCTCTCGGGGCCTGCCAGTGTTGACGGTTCAACCATCACTCTGTCAGGACAGGCCGGGACCGTAACCGTTCAGGCCAGGCAGTCGGGAGATATAGAATATTTCGCAGCCCCAGCTGTTTCTCAAACATTTGAGGTAAGCAAGCTGGAACAAAGCATAGATTTTCCGGTAATTCCGGATAAATACACCAGTGATGAGCCTTTTACGGTGTCGGCGTCGGCAAGCAGCGGACTGGAAGTGACTTTCAGCGTTTTATCGGGTCCGGCAAGCATTGAAGGCAATGTAATTACCCTTACAGGCAACGAGGGCACGGTAGAGGTGGAGGCATCCCAGGAAGGGAATCAGACATATGAATCTGTGACCGTGGTAAACAGTTTTGAAGTGACAAGTGACCCGGCTACTTCTGTGGAGGGGTATTCGTCTGAAACCCGTATCAACCTATGGCCCAATCCTGTAAGAGACCGTCTGTTTATCGATATAGAGGGAGAGGAGTTAAAAGATCCCCGTATTTCCATCATTGATATTGCGGGTCAGGTGGTGAGGGTGGAAACTGACCTTACTCAGACGCAATCGGGCTATTTTCTGGATGTAAGCCTGCTGCCGGAAGGTATTTATTTTTTGAAGGTGGATTCTGGGCTGATCAAAAAGTTTGTTATCAATGGCAGATAGGTTGTTTCTGATCGCATAAACAACTATTTTTACTCTCGAACCCAACCTAAACACCATGCTAAACGAAAACTTCATTAAGTTCATTGAAAAAAGTATCCGTGAAAACTGGGATAAAGAGGCGCTGACCGATTACCAGGGATCCGGTAAAAAATATGCTGAGGTTGCTGAGTGGATGATAAAGATCCATGAGACTTTTGAATACCAGGGAATCAAAAAGGGGGACAAGATCGCACTTTTGGGAAAAAACTCCGTGAACTGGTCGGTGGTATTTCTGGCCACGGTAAGCTACGGGGCGGTAATCGTGCCCATTCTGCCCGATTTTATGCCTGAGGATGTGGAGCATATTGTGAACCATTCCGACTCTGTGATGCTATTTTCTTCGGTGGCACTTTTCGAGGATCTGAATACCGGGAATATGAAGAATATTAAGTCGGTAATCAGTGTGGATGAATTTCAACCCCTTCATAGTGCAACAAAAAAGGCGGAATCCATCATGATGGAAGCGGAGAAACGCTTTGAAAAGAAATATGGAGAAAAATTTGGGCCTGGCGAATTCAATCTGCCTGAGGTTCCGAATTCCGAACTGGCCGAGATTAGTTATACGAGTGGGACGACGGGATATTCAAAAGGGGTGATGATCCCTCATAACAGTTTGATCGCCAACATCCGGTTCGCTCACGATAATATGCCCCTTCAGCCGGGAGATAAAATTGTTTCTTTCTTACCCCTGGCTCATTCTTACGGTTGTGCATTTGAGTTTCTTTTCCCGTTCACGCTCGGATGTCATATTACCTTTCTGGGTAAGACCCCGACTCCCCAGATCATCATGCAGGCATTCTCGGAGATCCGGCCCAGGCTTATCCTTTCGGTGCCATTGGTGATTGAAAAGATTTACAAAAAGCAGCTTATTCCGGTAATCAGCAAGCCGGCCATGAAATTTTTGCTGAAGGTGCCCGGATTTAACAAGGTCATCATCAAAAAGATCCGCCAGAAGCTGGTGGATGTGTTTGGGGGTAATTTCCATGAAGTGGTTATTGGAGGGGCTGCCTTTAATAAGGAAGCGGAAGATTTCTTCAAAAAAATCAAATTTCCTTTTTCCATTGGGTATGGAATGACCGAATGCGGTCCGCTGATCAGTTATGCCAACTGGGATGTAACCCGCCTGAGGTCGGCCGGCAAAATGGTGGATACCCTGGAAGTGAAAATTGATTCGGAGGATCCCTATAATGTGGTTGGTGAGATTATGGTAAGAGGGGAGAACGTGATGCTTGGGTATTATAAAAACGAAGAGGCTACCCGGGCGGTACTGGACGAAGATGGGTGGTTGCACACGGGCGATTTGGGGGTGATTGACCAGGATAATTTTGTTTACATACGCGGGCGGAGCAAAGACATGCTTTTGGGTCCGTCGGGACAAAATATTTACCCTGAAGAGATTGAAGCCAGGATAAACAATATGCCTCTGGTGCAGGAATCGGTGGTGATTCAGGAGAAGAACAAATTGATAGCCTTAATTTATCCGGATGCAGACACGATTTCGAGGGATAAGATTTCGGAAGAGCAGGTGGCTCAACAAATGAAGGAAAACCGGCAAAACCTGAATAAATCTGTGGCTTCGTATATGCAGATCTCCGAAATACGTTTACATCCCGAGGAGTTTGAAAAAACCCCGAAAAAAAGCATCAAGCGGTTTATTTACACTACTGCTGTTGATTGATGTCCAGGCTGTTTCTCAGGAAGCGATTGAGAGGCAGCAATTCGGCATATATTTTCACCAGTTGGTTGAGGGAATCAGGACGGGTTAGTTCCTCATCCTTCAGATTTTTTACCACCGTGTAGGATTTATACCTGAGCAGGTCTATGTCGGGATGGTCCTTTGGGTATCCCTGGGGTGCGGTTTTCAGTTGTTCTCCATACATTTCACCAAAGGTTTTCCGGAAGGAATCCGATTCGATGATTGACCGGAACTCGCCCGGGTTATCCGCAATTTCCTTTCTTACCAGTTTAAGTTCGTTGGAAGGGGGCATATACATTCCCCCTGCGGCCATGCTGGCTCCGGGTTCAATGTGAAGGTAGTAGCCCGGAAGAAATGATTTCCCCCCCCCCGAGGAGATAAAGGCTCCCATATTGGTTTTGTAGGGGGATTTGTCGCTAGAAAAGCGAATATCCCGGTTTATCCTGAAGATACAATCTTTGGGTTCCGGCAGACCCAGTTCCGGATCCATCTGGTGCAATTCATGGATCAGGAGGCTGACATAATTGCTAAAATGTTGTCTCAGTTCGTTGTATTCATTGCGGTTTTCCTGAAACCATTCGCGGGTATTGTTCTTCCTGAGTCTTTCAAGGAAGCTGAAAAGATCGGGTTTTAACATGGATAAAAACTTTGATAAGGTAAAGAGATTAACAAATGGGGATCAAAATTGATCAAATTATTGTTAAATTTGATTATGCAAAAATGCGTGATCATTGTCGCTGCCGGATCCGGAAAGCGGATGGGCGGACAAATACCCAAGCAGTTTTTGGAACTGAGAGGCAGGCCCGTTTTGATGTGGACCCTGGAAAAGGTCCGCGAATCTGTACCCGGAATACAGATCATTCTGGTATTGCCGGTGGGGGAGGTGTCCTACTGGGACAAACTTTGCATTAAGCATGATTTCGCCTTAAAACATGAGGTGGTTTTCGGGGGGGAAACCCGGTATCAGTCGGTCCGGAACGGGATCAAGCATGCGAACCAGGGATCTCTGATTGCCATACACGACGGGGTTCGGCCTTTGGTAAGTACGGCTACCATCCAAAGTTGTTTTAAGCGGGCTGAAGAATCCGGAAATGCCATTCCCGTGGTGAGTATCCCGGAGTCCATACGCCAGCTTGAGAACGGGCATAGCAAAGCTTTAAAGCGGGAAGGGATTTTTCTTGTACAAACTCCACAGATCTTTAGCTGGGAGCAGGTGGAAGATGCTTATTCTCAGGATTACCGTGAGGAATTTACCGATGATGCCTCGGTGGTGGAGAGTATGGGTTACGAACTGAGCTTTGTGGAAGGAAATCCCGAAAACATAAAGATAACCCGGCCTTTTGACCTCAAACTGGCTTCTTTTCTAATCGGTTCCGGTGGGTTTTAGTCTGAAGGGTCCTCGCTGTAATCGGCAATTTCTCCTCCGAGTGAAGCATCGGTGACAACACTAACCGGAGAACCCTTATATCCTATGAATCCGCGGGTAGTGGCACGGGCAGTGAGAATTCTCCGGGTGGTGATCATGGCTCTTCCACCCATAACAGATTTCACTTCGCTATCTCTGGATTCCAGTTGATAGGCCGAATAGCTTCCCCCGGAGGAAACCTCGATATACTGATTCAGTGAAGAGCCATAAAGAACCAAAATGGCACCCTGTTTCACTTCCGCATGGATTTCATTAACTTTTAGCTTAAGTTCCATTTTACCTCCGGAAGCAGCCTGAAGTTTAATCGTATCACCTGTAAGTGTGTCGGCAGAAATGATCAGTGCTTCATCCCTCACCTCCAGGAAATTCAGTTTGTGACAATGAAGTCTTAGCAAGGCAGATTCACTTGCGGGTGTTTTGGTCCTGAACCGGATATTCAGGATTCCGTCTTCATTTTCGATAATCAGATTTTCACTTATGGGAGATTTATTTCCTGTTTTAAGGATTACCGAATCGGAATTATACAATTCCAGACGGATGTCACCCATAACGGAAATTCCCTTCACTTCCTTCCTGTTGAATACGATTTCATCCTGAGAATTTGCAATGCCCGTTAGCATTGTCAGCCCCATCAGAATAAAAAATACTTTTTTTACCATACCCCCTCCTCAAGTTTTAAATTATTCAAAAATAACCCGTCTTTTTTACGAATTGGTATATTATTTGTTACGACACAGACGCCTGAAAAAGAATTTTTCCTTTAAGATTTAACATTTTCTTAAAGAGATCTTTAAACTAATCACTTACATTTGCACTCCGGAAAACATTTATACCGGGGAAACTTTCAACAATTTAAAAGTTTCCGGGTTATATACCTATTATGAAGCCAATGGAAGACAGGACCTATATAATATCGAAAGTAACCGAATTGTTCCGTAAGTACGGGATCAAAAGTGTAACCATGGATGATGTTTCGCGGGAACTCGGTATCTCCAAGAAAACGCTATACCAGCATGTAGCCGACAAAAATGACCTGGTAGATAAGGTGATGGAGCATGAATGGGAAGAGAAATCTGGGATCTTTGACAACCTGATGAGTCAGAGTGAAAATGCCATCGATCAGCTTATTAAAATTAACAGTTATGTAAGGTTACAGTTAAAATATTTCAGTTTTTCGCTCGACTATGATCTGAGAAAGTACTATTCCAAGATCTGGGAGGATTTTAATTCGAAAAGAAGAAAAGTTATGTACGATGTGGTTTTGAACAACATCAAAAGAGGAAAGCAGGAAGGGATATACCGGGAAGACCTGAATGAGGAGTTTATTTCCAAGCTTTATGTTTCCAGAGTGGAGAGTATTCATGAGGGCGATATGATCTCGATAGAGGATTTCCTCAGCAGCGAGGTTTATGTTGAAGCATTTGTATATCATATCCGGGGAATTGCCAATAGCAGGGGCATAGAGTACCTTGAAAAGAATCTTCACAAGCTTTCCCGGGAGGTAACGGAGACAGGTGAAGACGGAGTTCCGGATATTGTTCCCATCGAACCGGATAACCCAACCGAAAATCAAACAAATAACGCAAAAAAATAATTGATCAATCCTATGAAAAATTTAGTAAAACAAGTCGTTTATACCTTCATGGTTCTGCTTATAGCTCCACCAATGCTGAAGGCCCAGGAGGAACCGGGACCTCTCAGACTGGAGTTAAGCCTTGATGAAGCTATAGAGTACGCTCTTATTCATAATGTAAATGTACGAAACTCCGAACTGGATATTGAATCAGCCAAAAAGGAAGTGTGGAAAACCACGGCCATCGGTCTTCCTCAGGTTGAGGGAGGGGCCAACTATCAGCATATTCCCGGTGAGATTCCGACCATTAATTTTGCCCCTCCGGGGATGGAGGACGAGGGTCAGGAAATCCAGCTGGGGGTTAAAAACTCCACCACCTACAATGTCACCGTTTCTCAGTTGGTATTTAGCGGTGAATATATTGTGGGGCTCCAGGCATCGCGAACCTTCCTCCAGCTTTCCAAAAATTCCCTGGAAAGCAGTGAACTGGATACCAAAGAATCGGTAATCAACAGTTATCAGTCGGTTTTAGCGATTGAAAGGAATCTAGCCATACTGGACTCTTCCCTGAGCAATCTCGACATCACTCTTGAAGAGACAAAGGCAATGGTGGATGCAGGTTTTATGGAGGATACAGATTATGAGCAGTTATTGATTACGAGAAATTCCCTTTCCAATAATCTTAATTCGGTAAGACGACAGGTTGAAATATCCTACCTTCTTATGAAGCTGAATCTGGGTCTGACTTCCGGGGATGAGATCGTTCTCACAGAATCCCTGGATGATATAATGACAGAGATTGAGCTTGAAAAGGTCGCGCAACAGGAATTCGTGGTGGAGAATAACATTAATTACCGCATTCTGGAAACCCAGGAGCAGATCTCGGAACTGAACCTGAAGAGGGAACAGTCAAAATTTCTGCCTTCACTCAGTGCTTTTTACACGTATCAAAACCGTACCAACAGGCCTGATTTTGATATTCTTTTCGAGCATCTGATCGGATTGAACCTGTCGGTACCTATTTTCTCCAGCGGACAAAGACTGGCGAGTGTTCAGCAGGCCAGAATAGAGCTGGAAAAAACCCAGAATTCACTCAATCAGTTATCCCTCAGCCTTACTCTGGCCGTAGAGCAGGCATTATCTGATTTTAATACCGCCTATGAGAATTATCAGGTGGAGAAAGAAAACATTGCACTGGCAGAAAAGATATACGAACGAACCCTGGTGAAATTCAAGGAAGGAGTAGCATCCAGTCTGGATGTAACCCAGGCCAATACCCAGTATCTCGACAGCAATGCTGCTTTCACTCAGGCCACACTCTCGCTGTTAAGTACCAAAACCGCATTAGACAAAGCATTAAATAATTTATAATATCAACAAAAATGAAAAAGTTAGCCGTTTTAGCCGTCATTGTTTTCCTTGCCTCTTGTTCCCAGGATAGTCCTGAGGCAATTCAGAAACAACTAATAAGCTATAAAGATAAGGTCAATGACCTCAACAACAAGATTGCCGATCTGGAGCAAAAGCTCGAATCCATGGGAGACTCTGCGGTGGAGGAATCAGGTACGGTAGTAAGGATCAAGCAGGTATATCCGGAGACCTTCAATCATTTCATAGAGATCAGCGGGAAAGTCATTGCCAACGATGAGGCCATGGTCAGTGCCGAGACCAGCGGCAAGGTTTCTCAGGTTCATGTTGAAGAAGGGGATTATGTAACCGAAGGTAAACTTCTGGTATCCCTCAATACGGATCTTACCGAGAAAAGCATCACAGAGGTCAGGACTAATCTTGAATTGACAAAGAAGCTCTATGAGAAGCAGAAAAACCTCTGGGATCAGAATATTGGATCCGAGTTGGAATACCTTCAGGCAAAGAACAATTACGAGGCGGCCGAAGCCCGATTGGCAAGTCTGGAGGAGCAGCTTGATATGGCTCAGGTCCGGGCTCCCTTCAATGGAATTGTCAATGAAATCATGGTAGAAAAGGGGGAGGTTGCTGCTCCGGGATCTCCGGTTCTTCACATCGTTAACATGCAGGATTTTAATATTGAAGGAAACATTTCAGAGAATTACCTGAATGATTTGCGCCCCGGAGAAATTGTGGATATCAGTTTTCCCATCTACCCAGAATTGAATTATGAGCTTCCGGTAAGCAGGATCGGGAACGTGATCGACAACATGAGCCGGACTTTCAAGGTTGAAGTTAAATTTAACAATCGTGATGGCAAAATCAAGCCCAATCAGCTTGCAGTCATGAAGATCAACGATTTCAGCGACAAAGAGGCTCTGGTGGTCCCTTCCATCATTATTAAACAGGATGTAACCGGAAACTTTCTCTACGTGGTGAAAGAGAACGGTGAAGGATCCTCTGCCACCAAGGTCTACGTCGAACCTGGTCGCTCTTACCAGGAATTTACCAGGATTGAAAGCGGCTTGAATCCGGGGGACAAGGTAATTGTGGAGGGATACAATCTGGTAAAGGACGGTTCAGAGGTAGAGATCATTTCAGAATAATCAAGAAAGAAGAAAAAATTACGATATGAGTTCAAAGCAATTATCAGAAAAGGTAACGCGTGAATTTAAGCTTACCACTCTTGCCCTAAAGAACAGGAATACCGTCTTCCTTTTAACGGTCATCATCGTTCTTTTCGGGCTGATATCCTACTCACGTCTGCCCAAGGAGCTTTTCCCCGATGTGGTGATTCCCACGGTCCTTGTTCAGACTACCTATCTAGGAAACTCTCCCATTGATATAGAAAACCTCGTGACCCGTCCCATTGAAAAGGAGATTGACGGAATCAACGGAATTAAAACCCTCTCCTCTACATCGGCTCAGGATGCATCCATGATTTTTGTGGAGTTCAACACCGATGTGGATATTGAGGATGCCCTCGACGATGTCAAAGATGCGGTCGACAACGCAAAAAGTGAGCTCCCCAACGATGAGAGCCTCTTTGATCCTTTGGTCATGGATTTTGACCTTTCCGAGTTTCCCATCCTGAATATTAACCTTTCGGGGGATTATAGCATTGAAGAGCTGAAGGATTTTGCTGAGTATCTGGAAGACAGGATTGAACCGATCAGCGAGATTTCCAAGGTTCTG
Organism: uncultured Bacteroidaceae bacterium; assembly: GCA_964572225.1. GTDB lineage: Bacteria > Bacteroidota > Bacteroidia > Bacteroidales > CAZNFR01. The sequence goes on along the minus strand of CAZNFR010000032.1, from coordinate 24,244 downwards.
ATAGAGGGTGTGGATGAAAAGGAAGTGAAGGTGAATGTGGATCTTCCCAGGATGGAGGCCAATGAGCTTTCATTCATGGACATTCAGATGGCCATCTCAAACGAAAACGTGACCATGTCGGGGGGAGAGATCCTTCTCGGAGAAACCCGGAGAGCGATCCGTATTGACGGCGAATTCGATAATGCCCGGGAGATTGGAAATATTATAGTAAAAAGGGACGGGGACAAGCCCGTTTACCTGAAGGATATTGCGGAAGTTATCGACGGGTATGCTGAACCCAAGAGTTATGCCCGTTTGGATCAGCAACCGGTTGTCTCAGTGCAGGTGGTAAAGAAAAGCGGGGAAAACCTGCTGGAGGCCACCGACCAGATCTTCACGGTATTGGACCAAGCGCGTGCTTCGGGTAATTTACCGGAGGAATTGTCCGTTACCCTCACCAACGATCAGTCAGAAATGGTGAGAATGCAGTTGCACAGCCTGGAGAACAACATCATTATGGGGGTGATCCTGGTAATTATGGTATTGTTCTTCTTCCTGGGTACACGCAATGCCTTGTTTGTAGGTCTTGCCATTCCCATGTCCATGTTTCTCTCCTTTGTGGTCCTGGGAGCGATTGGATATAAACTGAATATGATCGTTCTGTTCTCTCTCATTCTGGCCCTGGGTATGCTTGTGGATAATGCCATTGTGACGGTGGAAAATATTTACCGGTTCGTGGATGAGGGTTATCCTCCTTTCAAGGCTGCCAGGCGGGCGGTGGGTGAAATTGCCGTGCCTATCATTACTTCCACCCTTACTACTCTGTCGGCTTTTATTCCCCTGGCTTTCTGGGGGGGGATAACCGGTGAGTTTATGAAGAACCTTCCGATCACCCTGATTATTGTACTTTCTTCCTCCCTGTTTACGGCACTGGTGATTGTCCCGGTATTTTCTGCGACCTTTATACGCACCGGACCCGACAGAAAGAATAACATGCCGAATAAGAAGAGTGGCATCAGGGTTGCCCTGATCATGCTTGCCCTTTCTGTACCCATGTTTGTGGTTGGATGGAGAGTGGTTCCGAACCTGCTTGTGCTCTTTGCCTTCCTTGGAATCATGAATGTTCTTTTCTTCCATAAGGCCGAGTCCTGGTTTCAGAATGTATTTCTGGTCTGGCTGGAAAACGTTTACGATAAGGTGTTAAAGTTTGCCCTTATGGGAAGAAATCCACTCTGGTTTTTCCTGGGAACCATCGGACTTTTAATTTTTACGATTGTGTTTTATTTTGCCAGGGATATTGAGGTTAACTTTTTCCCCATCAATGAACCCAACTTTATCAATGTGGATGCCGAGCTTCCTTTGGGAACCGATATCCAGAGAACAAACGAATTTATGGTTCAGTTGGAAAATGACATCAATGAGATCCTGGAACCCTACCAGTATGCCGTAGAATCCATTCTCACCACGGTCGGTAAAGGTGCAGAGGGAGAAATGGATGTTTCGGCCGGAGGATCGCCCTATCGTGCCTTCTCGACCATTTCCTTTGTGGATTTTCAGTTAAGACAGGGCTTAAGCACCGGTAAGGTTATGAGGGAACTGACCGATAAATTGCTTAACCGTTACCCCGGAGTAAGGATTTCCATTGAAAAAGATGAGATGGGTCCCCCGGCAGGGGAACCGATCAATCTGGAGATCATCGGGGAAGACTTCGATCAGCTCCTGGTCCTTTCAGATGAGGTTTTACAGGTGATCGAAGACAGTGATATAGGGGGCATTGAAGGTTTGCAAATGGATCTGAAAACGGATAAGCCCGAACTTTTGGTTAGTCTCGACAGGGAGAAGGTGCGCAGGTTCGGACTTTCAACGGTGGAAGTTGCCAATACCCTCCGGACTGCCTTATTTGGTATGGAGGTCTCCGATTACAAAGAGGGGGAGGAGGAGTATCCGATACAGGTTAGGCTGGCGGAAGAATACCGATACAACCTGGCAAGTTTGCTGAACCAGAGGTTGATATTCTGGGAGGATGGTACAGCCCATATGCTCCCCATATCTGCCCTTGCAGATTTAAAGTACCAGACCACCTACAGTTCAATCCGGAGAAAGGACATGGACAGGGTGATCACTCTCTCCTCCAATGTCATCCCCGGATACAATGCCACCAAAGTGAATCAGCAGATCGCTTCCCTCATCAGCAACCGGGTTGATTTTCCTGAAGGGTACCGCTATGATTTTACCGGAGAGCAGCAGGAACAGCAGGAATCCATGGAGTTTCTCGGAAACGCTATGATGATTGCTCTGGCCCTGATCATCCTGATCCTGGTTAGCCAGTTCAATTCCCTGATCAAGCCCCTGATCATCATGGCCAGTGTGGTCTTTAGTACAATCGGGGTGTTCGGCGGACTCGCCACCTTCAAGATGGATTTCATCATTGTGATGACGGGAATCGGGATCATCTCTCTGGCGGGTATTGTGGTGAACAACGCCATTGTGCTTATCGACTATATAGAATTGCTTAAGAAGCGGAAGAGGGAGGAGCTTGGGCTGGAACCCGATGCCGTCCTTCCCCTCCGGGCTGCCAGAGAGTGCATTATTAACGGAGGTAAAACCAGGCTGCGCCCGGTATTGCTAACGGCCGTCACGACGGTTCTCGGACTGATCTCCCTGGCGATCGGATTGAATTTCGACTTTGCCGGACTTTTCACCGAGTATAAGCCTGATATTTATTTTGGAGGTGATCAGGTTCTCTTCTGGGGGCCCATTTCCTGGACCGTCATTTTCGGATTGTTGTTTGCGACCTTCCTGACCCTGGTGATCGTTCCTGTGATGTACAGGCTTACGACCGTTATTCAGCAAAATACCCGGAAATGGTTTGGAGAACTAAGGAAGGACAGTAACGGGAACGGAGGAGGAATGCCATCACCGGCTGCCCAACTGGAAGACGATTAACGGAAACCACGCAACATATTTATCTCTTTCCACGTTTATTCATGTGCCCTGCTTTTTGAAAAGCAGGGCATTTTTTTCTTATTCCCATCGGACAAATTGGCTAATTTTGGACTTTTCCTTAGGAAGGTTGGATTTCGGAGGGTATAAGGGTACAAGGCATGGATAAACGATTTCTCATAGGGATATTCCTTTCAGTATTTATCTTCCCGTGGAGCATTGCTTCGGAAGATACCACCCCTGTTTTGGAGATCCATATCGTAGGTAACACTACTACGAAAGAGAAGATCATAATCAGGGAATTAACTTTTGAAATCGGTCAGGATATTCCTTATCGCGAACTAAGCAGCGAGATCGAGCGCAGCCGTAATAATCTGTTGAACACTCAGTTGTTTAATTTCGTGGAGATCGGTTACCAGAATCTTTCCGACGGGATCATCATCAAGATCAGCGTCGTGGAAAGATGGTACATCTGGCCAATACCTATTTTTGAGCATGCAGACCGTAATCTGCCGGCCTGGCTCAGGGATCCGGAATTTGACAGACTAAACTACGGAGCTTTTCTGAACTGGAACAATTTCAGGGGGAGGAGGGAGTTTCTTTCGCTGAAGGCCCGTTTTGGTTATCGTGAACAATTTGCCCTGTCCTACAGCAAACCGAATCTCGACCAGGAACAAAAACACGGATTCAGTGTAAATCTCAATAAATTCAGGCAACATGAGGTTCAGATCGGTACCGAAGAGGATAGGCCGGTTTTTTTCAGGGAGGATGACCAATACCTGTTAGAAACCGCATCTGCATCCCTGGGATATATTTACAGGCCCGGATTGTATCAGCGGCATGCCGTTTTCATAAATTACAATGAAGCCTTATTCAGCAATGACAGTTTAAGGAATGATTTTTTGGGATACAGCGATAGTCGAAAATCCCGGTGGATTTCCCTGAACTATATGCTTGACCTGGACTATCGTGATTCCCGGCCCTATCCCCTGGAAGGTTTTTGGTTTAATCTGAGTTATCTGAGGCGTGGATTGGGACTGTTTGAGGATTTTGATTTTGGTAAGGACATTCTGGCCCTAACCGGCAGTTACCATAACCGCCTCCTTCCGCGGCTCTATCATGAACATGCGGCTAAGGTAAGACTTACCAGGGATGAGTATCTTCCCGTATTGTTCAGGGAGGGGCTGGGTTACAGCACAACTCTGAGGGGTTTTGAATATTACACCATCGAAGGAAACAGTTATTTCATTAATGTGAACGGTTTGAAATATGAGCTTTTGCCCCAGATGGAAACCCAGTTGAAATTCATCCCCTGGAAACAATTCAATAAAATTCATTTTTCGGTGTATGCCAATCTTTTCTTCGACATGGCTTATATTGAAAATGACTTCTTCAACCATAATACCAACATGCTGGCAAATTCCTTCCTTTTTTCATCGGGGTTGGGAATAGATCTGGTAACATACTACGATCAGGTATACCGCCTGGAGTTTACGCGGAACAGCCTGAATGAATGGGGGATATACCTTCACCTGGAGGTTCCTTTCAGTCGATGGTAAAAAAATCCATGGTAGTGACATAGAAAATCTTGATTTTTCCATTAAGGGGTAAAGTCGAATCTTTTTATGACCTCATTGTTTTTCGAGGGTAATTCTATCGTGAGTTCCGGCTCTCCTGGGGTTCAGGCAAGCCCCTTGCAAAATAATTACTCAGATGAAAGCGGGAATTTTCAATAATTTGCTGGACTTTCTGTATCCCAGGACCTGTGAAGTTTGTGGTCGGTTGTTAACGGAGGGGGAAGAATTACTTTGTACCTACTGCTTTATGGATCTGCCCAGGACGGGTTTTCATCGCTATCGCGACAATCCGGTGGCAGCTCTGTTTTGGGGAAGGGCCAGAGTGGAATATGCTTCCTCCTTTATCTATTTTGAGAAAGGAAGTCGGTATCAGGAGCTTTTTCACAGGCTGAAATATCAGGGAAGAAAAGACATCGGAATCGAACTGGGGAGGCTATTCGGAAGGGAGCTGGGGGATAGTCCTTTCGCGAATTCGGATATCATCGTTCCGGTGCCCCTTCATCCGAAAAAGGAGAAAAAACGGGGTTACAATCAGAGTGAGATGATTGCCAGGGGGTTGGGCCTTTCCCTGAAAATGGACATTAACAGCCACGATCTCATCAGGGCTGTTGATTCGGGTAGTCAGACCCGTCATGGCAGGTATGAGCGTTTTCTGAACATGGAAGGGATCTTTCAGGTAAGGGAAGCCTCATCATTCATGGATTTATCGCTTATACTGGTCGATGATGTGGTTACCACGGGCTCTACCCTGGAAGCCTGTTGTGTACCGCTACTGAATTCCGGGGCCAGGGAAATCATGGTGCTGACTCTGGCCATGGCCTGATCAACTGCCCCATTGGAAAGGATCACCCTGGATGCCAAGGAGGGTCAGAATGCGTTCTGTTATGGTCATGGCGATTTCTTCGGGGTTCCCGGGTTTACTGTAAAAGGATGGACTGGCCGGGAGAATGATGGCTCCGGCTTCGGCCAGGGTTTTCATATTGTTGATATGGATCAGATTGTAAGGGCTTTCGCGCGGAACCAGGATAAGTCTGCGGTTTTCCTTGAGCATCACATCGGCAGCACGGATCAGAAGGTTATCTGAGGTTCCGGCTGCGATCCTTCCGAGGGTTCCCATGGTGCAGGGACAGATAACCATGGTGGAATAATCGCCGGACCCGGATGCAGGGGCCGACATAAAGTCATCGATGGAATAGGAATGAAAAACCGGGTCGGGAGACCAGGGTTCATCGAGTTCGAGCTTCCAAACCGATTCTGCGTTGTGGCTTATGATCACCGAGACTCTCCCTGTCTGGGAAAGATATTTCTTCAGTTCACGGAGAATCGACCGGGCGTAGATCATTCCGCTCGCCCCGGTGATACCTACCAGTATGTTGGGCTTTTTATTCAAAATGGTAATAGAATGTGAAATACAGATTATTGTTGTACTGTCCGCGATTCAGATAATAGGTTGCCCCGCTCGCGTGATCCCTCATTGGGATTGCTGAATAACTGAATCTTGCCGCGGCAATAAATCGTTCGGTAAGAGCGTAGTTCACCCCGGCAACGGCGTTTAGTCCGAAGCGGTGATAATCGGGTCTGTTTTCCTGATTTAGCTCTCCGAATTCATTTTCTTCCTTGTGGGTAAGATACACATCCGGGGCGAGCCCGGCTTCGAGCACCACCTTTTCACTTACACTATACTGAAACAGAATGGGGATCTCAACATAATAGATACTAAGCCGGTAGAGGGTATTATCCTGTTCGGTGTTTTTTTTGTATGCACCTTTTTGAGTAAACCGGAGTTCGGCTTTCCATCCGGTGTTTCTGCTCAGTTCGTTGCTGATATAACCTCCCCCCGAGAACCCCAGCTTATTGTAGCCAGAGTAGGTGTCGCCGTCCACCTGACTGGCGGTGATGCCGGCAAAGAATCCCCCCTCGAAGGTTTGTGCATTGATCCCTGCTGAGAGGCTGAGCAGGAACAGGAGATGGATGAGCTTTTTCATGCTTGAAAGTTAATTATTTCCTTGGAATTTTCTGTTTGATGTCAGGATTTACCGGAGTTCATTAAGCATGTGAATGAAATCTTTGAGGCCTTCGGTAGCTTTTTTCCTGATATAATGATATTGACGACGTACCTGAGAACCGCTGAGGTCCGGATCGATTATGAACACTTCTGCAGAAGAGGGCACCCACGAAATGAGTCCGGCAGCCGGGTATACATTCAGTGAGGTTCCGATGATCAGAAAGATGTCGGCTGTTTCTGCAATTCTGGCCGCCTTCGGGATTTCTGTAACTTCCTCGCCGAACCAGACTACATGGGGTCGAAGTTGAGAACCCTTTTCACAGAGATCCCCTTCTTTTAGCTCCCAGCCATCGATCTCGTAGATCAGGGATGGATCTGATTGTGATCGGGCTCTCCGGATTTCCCCGTGCAAGTGAAGAATCCGGCTGCTCCCGGCCCTTTCATGCAGGTCATCCACGTTTTGGGTGATGATCTGAACATGGAATTCCTTTTCGAGGGCGGCCAGTGCCAGATGAGCCTCATTGGGTTCGACGGTTAGAAGCTGTTTACGGCGTTCGTTGTAAAACCGGAGCACCAGGGCGGGATCCCTTGCCCAGGCTTCCGGAGTGGCAACCTCATATACATTATACCTTTCCCAGAGTCCCCCCATATCCCTGAAAGTAAGGAGTCCGCTTTCCGCGCTGATCCCGGAGCCGCTCGGAACCACCAGATTTTTTTTCATATCTTTTTCTTTGCTAAGGTAAAGTAAAATGAAAAACTCAAGACGGGAAAATCGAACCGGGATAAAACCGGCCCTGGTAAATGAAATCCTGTTCGGGAAGGTAGGCTTGTATTCTACTTCGGAAGGGTTTAAATTAGGATGAAAGCTTTGTCCAATACTCGCTTTAAATCTGAAAATGAATGCTTTGGAGGGTCATATAATTGTTTGTCTCATAAGTTATTAACAAAATGCCGGGCAATTTTAATTGCCGTTTTTTTATCCGTATTTTAGCAGACCGGACACGGATGTAAGGATAAGCTATGATAGATCAGGATACCATAAACCGAATTTTTGATACTGCCGACATTGTTGAGGTTATATCTGATTTCGTTCAACTAAAGAAATCCGGTTCGAACTACAAGGGGCTAAGTCCCTTCAGCAATGAAAAAACCCCTTCATTTATGGTTTCTCCTTCCAAGGGGATATTTAAGGACTTCAGTTCGGGAAAGGGCGGCAACGTTGTAGGATTTCTTATGGAGCATGAGAGGCTGTCTTATCCGGAGGCCTTAAAGTACCTTGCAAAGAAATACAATATTGAGATCCTGGAGAAGGAGAAGACGGCGGAGGACATAAGGCAGGAGAATGTAAGGGAGAGTCTTCTGGTGGTTAGCAGTTTTGCCGCGAAGTATTTCCGGGAGAAGTTAAAAAATTCGGATGAAGGCCGGGCGATCGCATATAAATATTTAATAGAAAGAGGGTTAAGGGATCAGGTCATAGAGAAATTCGAACTGGGCTACAATCCCGATAGCAGTGGAGCCTTTACTGAATGGGCTCTGAAAAGTGGATATAAGAAGGAGTTTCTTTTAAAATCGGGAATATCCTCTGAATCATCCGGGCGTTTATTCGATCGTTTCAGGGGCAGGATCATATTTCCCATTCATGGTTTGTCGGGCACGGTGATTGGGTTCGGGGCCAGAACCCTGAGATCTGACAAGGCGGTGGCCAAGTACCTGAATTCACCGGAATCAGAGATCTATCATAAAAGCCGTATTCTTTATGGATTGTATTTTGCCCGGAAGGCAGTGGTTTCGGAGGACAAATGTTATCTGGTGGAGGGATACACCGATGTTTTAGCCATGCATCAGTCGGGGATCGAGAATGTGGTTGCCTCATCCGGGACTGCATTGACCATAGAGCAGATCCGCCTGATCAAGCGGTTCACTAGCAATATTCATGTGATTTATGATGGGGATGAAGCGGGGATCAGGGCTTCTTTTCGAGGGATTGATCTCATCCTGGAGGAGGGGTTAAATGTGAAGGTAGTGCCTTTACCCGAAGGAGAGGATCCGGATTCCTTTTCCGGAAAGAAAAGTTCGGGTGAATTCAGGGAGTACCTGGATAAGAATGAAAAGGACTTTATCACTTTCAAGACTTCTGTTTTGTTAAGGGAAGCTGATTCGGATCCCGTAAGGAGGGCGAATCTGGTTACCGATCTGGTAAGGTCCATATCGGTAATCCCCGAGGGAATTGTCCGCTCAGTTTACATTCGGGAGTGCAGCACCCTGCTTAATGTGGATGAACGGCTTCTCTATTCGGAGGTAAATAAACGGAGAAGGGCCGACCTGGAGCAAAAATGGAAACGGGGAAAAAGTCAGGTAAGTCAGGCTCCCGTGCAGATGCCCACTCAACCCCTGGTCCCATCCTTTGTGGAGGAGGTTTACTCTGAACATGAAGAACGGGAGATCATTTATTTTTTGCTTAAGTTCGGGAACAAGATCCTCAGGATCAAGGAGGGGAAGGATGAGGAGGAGATCACGGTGGCGGGCTTTATTATCCGTGAGATACGCAATGATGAACTGGAGTTTCAGAATTTGTTGTATAAAAAGGTATTTGAGGATGTGGCGACTGCATTGGACAGGGGAGAGCCCATGCCTGAGGAGAAATATTTCATATACCATGAGGAAAAATCGGTTCAGGATCTGGCGGTAGAGATCTATTCTTCGCGTTATGAGCTTAGCAAGGTTTGGAAAAGGAAGGACACCTTTATCGAATTGCCGGGAGAGAACCTGGGATCTGAGGTCCCAAAGGCCATGCTTGCCTATAAAAACCGGGTGATTGTAAATGCGATCCGGAACACGGAAAAGTCTCTGCAGGAAGCATTTGATAAAGGCGACATGAACGAGGTTACGGACATCCAGCGCAGGTATATGGATCTGAAGCAGGTTCAGAAAAGCATTGCACACAGACTGGGAGAAAGGACTATTATTTCCTATTAAATCAAGGTTGAGGGGTTAGCTTAATGTGGCAGGCAAGAATTGCATGTTATGCGGTATTGTTCCGGTTCTTGACAGGGAATACAGAATATCGTATTTTTATGAATAACCAGAGATTCGTTTTTTAACCAGACATTCCACAACAGAAGAATGAAAATCGACATTTCCAAATACCTGAAGGAAAGATATGAGGAATCGGTCTCCAAGGCTTCCTTTCCCGGACCCGTGGTCACGATATCCCGCGAACTGGGTTGTCCTTCCAAAAGGATTGCCCAAAGACTTACCGAAGTGCTGAACGAATCCGGAAAGTATGCCAAGGACATACCCTGGAGGTGGATCAGCAAGGAGATCATGGAAGAGTCTGCCAAAGAACTGGGTGTTGAACTAGCTGAAATTCAATATGTTTTTGAGTATAAACAGCATGGGATCCTGGAGGATCTCTTACTGGCTCATTCCCGAAGGTTTTACAAAACGGACCGGAAGATCCGCAGCACCATTGCAAGGGTTATCCGGAATTTTGCTGAGGAGGGAAATGCAGTGATTGTGGGGAGGGGGGGTGTGGCCATAGCTCACGATATCCCCCGGTCCATTCATATTCACCTTGAGGCACCTCTTGAATGGAGGGCGCTCAGAACCAGCGATAAACACGGGCTCAGTCTTGAGGACGCGCGAAAATATTGTGAGGATATTGATAATAAACGCAAGCAGTTCAGGGACTATTTTGAAGGGAAAGGAAATGATTATACCCGCTTTGATCTGAAGTTTAATTGTATGACCCTTACCATCGAGGAGATCGTGGGCATTATTCACTCCGCCATGAAGGTCAGGGATATTATATAAATGCACCAGGATGACTTGTTGTACGGCTGAAAATCATTATTTTTAGAGTTCATTAATCCACCTGAGATGGTCCGTGCAAGGTTTACATTCGTAGTGTTACTTTTGTTCCTTTCGTTTTCCTGTAAGAATGAGCAGAATCCTTCCATTACCAGCGATTTCGATGTATCGGATCCAGATATAGATTCGGAACGGGAAACGGTAAAACAGATTTTTTACAGTATTTACCTTCCTACCGAGATGAGCAGGGTATTTGAAAGTGTAGGAGCCAATTTTGATCCTGACATTGTCAGTTCGGCCGAAAATTTTTCGCAGTATACGGAAGATTTTGATATTGCTCTGGGATTGGGGGTGTATGGGGTGGATCTCAGCTATGCTCGACTTTTTGATCAGTCGGCTCTGATGGCAAGATATTTTTCCAATATCAATATCATGGCCGGCAAGCTTGGAATACCCGATGAGTACTATGAGAATAAGTTCAGAGAGGTGGAGGAAAACTTCCATAACCGGGATAGTGTTATCTATATTCTTACGGATATTTATGAGAAAACAGATGAATATCTGAAGGCAAATGGGAAGAGTGAGCATGCGGCTATCATTGTTCTGGGGGCGTGGGCGGAGGCGCTTTATATAGCCAGCGGGATCTTTGGAAAGGATCCGACCAATATGGAAATTATGGACAGGATTGCCGAGCAAAAATATTCACTTAACAGCATAATCTCACTTCTCAGTAACTATCAGGATAATATCCGGATCACCGAGTACCTTCTTATGCTTAAGAGACTTCGAAAGGCCTATGACCGGTTTGAGATTTACTATTACAAGACGGATTTTGAGATTGATACGATTGAGAAGGTCATTGCTGCTGATGACTATAAATCTGAATTTGAGCCTTCCATTGCCAATGAGATCATAGATCTTATTTACGAGATCCGGATGGATATCATTGAATAAAAAAAAACCGGCAACCCTGGGGCAGCCGGCTTTTTGATGGGAAAATATTCTACTTTAGGGGAATTGGAGCAATTTCCCCGAATGACTGGAACAAGGACTCCAGGAAAACAAGGGCGTTTACTTCCGTTCCATCGATGTAAACGATGTAAGGCATGATTTCGCCGTATTCCTGATCATATTTGAATTCGATGTCAGCGAATTTACTACCACCTGGGTAAGTATAGAGGGCAAGGTTGATGTTATCGTTATAATCCTCTTCTGTATAATCGGCAAAGAAGTCATCCAGCTCACCTGAGTTGATATTTCCTTTCAGCTGGATTTTCCTGTATTGAACGTATCCTTCCACGTATATCGGATCAGAATCCATATATTCAGAAGATTCTTCGAAATCGACATCTATATCACAGGAGGCAACCAGGGTACTGCCCTCCTTAAAAGAGGCATATATGGATGCGGTATTTCCGGATTGAGACAGGTCAAGACTGATGGTATAAGGACTGAAGAAAAGAGTCCCGTCGAAATCCATCATATCTCCGGTGGTGTCGTCCCAAATCAGGTTTGCAAGAATATCGACGAGTTTGACATCATTAACCTGTAATTCCGCACTGATTAGTGTGGGATTATAATAGGTATAGGTACCCCAGTCATCCGTTTCGCTCACCATAACCTCATCGTAGTCTCGGATAATGATTTTGGCATTGTTCACATCGCTGGAAGGGCCTAGTACAGGGAAAATAAAAATTACCTGATCGGAGGGATCGTTTTGTACGATTACCCAACCCTGATTAGTTGAGTTCCAGGTATAAGTTCCGGCGTAATCCTCAAGGTTGGTGGGTTCATCTCCGGCCCGGAGATTTTTCAGATCCTTAAGCCAGGATTTGGTAAGCTCCGGGATTGTACTTTTCTTGGAAGCACCAAAAACCGGATCATCGATGGATACAGCCTCCATGAATGCTTCCAGGGCCTGCATTGCATCACCATCCATAACGATTTTCATGTCTTCTTCCATGGTTAAGGCAAGCTCTTCCATGGTTTCCTTGGCCTCTTCCACATCTGCCTCTTCCTTATCTTTCTGACAGGCAGAAAAGAAAAGCAAGAGAGCGATACTGAACAGGGATAAAAATTTTTTAAGCGTCATGATTTGTAATTTTATTGGTTTTGATGAGATTGTATACGTTGATCAGGTATTAAGGTTCCTATGTGGAGGGTCAGAAAATATTCACACCTGTTTTTATTAGGATAATGTCGATGATCAGACCCAGCAGAAACAATCCGCCGAAGCGTTTATTATACACAAATGCATGGGCAGAAAGATAAAGAGGCCATACATTTGGGGCAAGATCCTCAGGTGCTTCCTTGGGTCTGGGTTTGGAATATTTACGGTATGCCCAGATAAATTTAGGAAGGGCAAAGAGGACGATCAGAAAGGCTATACTTACTATTCCTGTGCCAACCATAATGAACGTTAGCACGAATTGCATAATCCAGAGTCCGACATTGGTATACCTTGCGGTTTTCTCACCGAGAATAACGGGAAGGGTATTGACATTCTTACCCTTGTCTTCACCCAGCTTATCGGTATGTTTTCCGAAAAGAACAGAAGTAGGCCCTATGGCATAGATTAGCCCTGTCATAACCGCTTCCCAGCTCCAGGAGCCTCCGGAGCTTACGTAATAGGTTCCCCCGATCATCAGGGGACCCCAGACCAGCAAAACAGTGGGTTCACCGAGCCCTATATATTTAAGGGGCCAGGTATAAAAAAGCAGAAAGAAGAGTCCTGCAAGAGCGAGGTAAAAAGTGAAGGCACCCGTATTAATAACCAGGTATATTCCTGCAGCAATTGCAAGAATCAGGGTAATACCGATGAATCGGTAAAAGGAGGCTTTGGTCATCAGTCCGTGTTCCAGGGGTTGCGGCCCATACTGGGCACGGTAGTAGTTGTCTTTATCTATACCCTTGTTGTAATCGACCAGGTCGTTTATAAGATTATTGGCGGCATGGGCGAAAATAAGACCCAGAGTGGCGACGGCAAAATTGACCCAATTGACTGCACCGGAACGGAAGGCCAGCAGTCCCCCCACGGCAGCCGAAAGAAATGTCAGAATGAAAACAGCTGATCTTGAAGCGATAAGCCATTTGGAGATAACATCGTAGGTGTTCCACTCTTCCCGGGTAATCCGGGGTATGGTTTGAAGGGCGCGAACCCAGGTGTAAATGTATGTCATAATTCAGTTAGTGTTTGTGATTAATTATGGTTTTGAGATGTGCATAGGGCAAATTTCAGATTTAATGCCCCAAAACAGAACTTTTCCCTTGTTAAATATTTGTTATTTGCGAAAAATCAGCATGATTTTTGAATTATCAAATATGGGTTTAACAACCTGACTAACAACTAAACGAGCAGGATGTTTGATCCTGCGGTTACTGACTAACCACGGGAGGCTGTCCATAAAGGGCAGCCTCTTTTCCAGGAATAAGAAAAATCGTGTAGGAATGGAAATGAAAACTACATATCTTCTGAATACTCAATAAAAGAAAACTCAAGTTTAATTTTACTTTTCAATATTTCACCAAGTTCAAGGATTTCGGGATCATTATAGTCGAAATACCAGTTAATGATAATTTCGTATCCCTTTTTTTGAATCTCTTTAAAATCTTTGAGGATTTCGTAAATGATCTTAACCGATGCACTGTCGATGTATTCAAATTTGAAGTTGAGGGTGGTGGTTTTTTCGGGAGAGGTGCTGTATTCGTTAACCCAGTTTCTGACGGGAGTAAAAAATGCTTTGGGATCATTGGTGATAGAGCAACCGGTGAAACTAAGTTCGCCTTCCTTCAGGTCGACCTCCAGGCTTTTCTTTGTAGGATTAATATAAAGGTTCTCCATGTACCGATTAATTAGGGCAAAGATAAAAAGAATGTTCTCCGGTTAGTTTTAGTTTGAAAAAACTTTTTGTATAAATTATATCCACAACATTCTTCAGGGATAGTTGACCCCTTATCTATCCACTTAACTATATGTCCTTTGTACAAAGTAACACATTTTTCTACAATTGGTTTAGCCTGTTGAAATTTAATCGGAGGGGTGAGATATAAATAGCCCGGAAACGAAACCTTACTAACTCCGGATCGAATATGTAATAAGAACGAAGGACCCTTCAGCATTTAAAACCGGTTAAAACCTGCAATTTATCATAATTTACAGGTGACTTATAAAAAAGAATTTTTTACTTTTAAATAATCTGTATCTTCGTAACGTAACCCACATGTAATATGAAAGCATTATTCAGATTTGCCCTCCCCGCGATCATCCTTCTTTCGCTTCTTGGTTCCTGTGTTCCACTAGAAAAAGTGGCCTACGTGCAAACCGAGATGGAAGAGGGGGAACTTTCAGAGGAGGATCTTTATTTTGTTGGAACTCCGTCTGACAATACCATTCGGCCCGGGGATGAATTGTACATCAGGGTTAACAGTTCGGATGATGAACCTACCAGTTTTCCGGATCAGATGAGAACAGGAGTGGATGTTTCGTTGATGAGTTATATTGTGGATGAGTTTGGTTACATAAAACTACCTTATGTTAACAAAGTGAAATTAACCGATCTCACTCTGGGTCAGGCTTCGGATACCATTGAAAAGGAGCTCGCCCAGTTTCTGTATTTTCCGTCGGTTTTCATAAAGTTTGTGAACAGTAAGGTAACCGTGCTTGGCGAAGTAAGGAATCCGGGAGTTTACGTTTTTAATTACAAAAATATAAATATGTTACACGCGTTGGGTTATGCGGGTGATATCACGCAATTTGGGAACCGTCAGAGGGTGTTGCTGGTTCGTGAGGATGGAAATCAGCGGGTAAAGAAATACCTGGATGTTACCAACGATGAATTTCTTAAATCGGAGTTTTATCTTTTGAAATCCAACGATATCATCTATGTAGAACCTCTTAGGAGAAAGAAATGGGATATGAGTACGGTACCCTATAATCTGATCCTCTCTGTAATTTCTACAGGAATCCTGATCATTACCTTTATAAATACGAATAATCCCTGATACTAAGAGTTCAAATATATTAGTTTATTATACCAATAATCAAGAGGCGGAATTGAAATGAAAGAATCGAATGAGAATCTGGCGGGGAATTTAAATGCCTTTTTACGGGACCTGCTAAAGTACTGGTATTTTATTGTGTTTTCACTGTTCATGGCAGTTGCTATTGCGTTTGTTTATACCAAGTTTGCTGCGAAAAAATTTAAAATAGGATCATCAGTCCTGTTAAAGATTGAAAATAATAAAGGTTACGGGGGCAGGTCGGATGATATCATGGAGGTTGCCAGCCTGATAGAGCAGGATAAAAACTTCCAGAACGAGTTGTATTATCTTCAATCCACGCCTCTTATCAGGGAGGTGGTAAATGATATGGATCTGAGGATAAACTATTATCAGCAGGAAGATAAAATTCCCAAGGAACTGGAGTTTAGTCTGAAAAACATTTATAAAAGTTCCCCCTTTATCGTCATACCGAATGAGGATCATGTGCAGCCGATCTACGCGAATTTTTATGTAAAGATCATTGACGAAGAGAGATTTTTCATTGCTTTAGAATCGAAGAATACCAGTATTCTGGATTTTACCGATGAAAGTCTGGTTGCCCAGAATATTCCGTTGAATTTTAGTGGTACGTTTAAATTTGGTGAGCAGATAGAAGGGGATTATTACTCTTTCAAAATATTATTGAATTCTAATTACAACCCTACCCGTTTCCAGGACAAGGACCTGTTTTTCCGGTTTAATAACCTGCTGGTGGTAGCAGGAGTGATGAAAGGCTCCCTCACGATTTCACAGTCATCCATAGATGCTACCATGGCCGACCTCTATCTCCGGTCAGACAATATAAACCTTGGTATTGAGTTTCTGAACAAACTTATTGAAAAATACATCAACCGTAATCTTGAAGAGAAGAATTTTCTGGCCAACCAGACGATTGAATACATTGACCGTCAGCTCTCCAGCATTTCTGATTCACTTGGGGTAACTGAACGACAATTGCAGAATTTGCGGAGTGCCAGCAGTGTAATGAACATTGATGAGAAAGCGGACAATATTTATCAGCAGTTGCAGGGATTGCAAATTCAAAGGGATGAAAGCCAGCGAAAACTGAATTACTTGTTACAGATGGATGAGTATTTCGAATCGAACAAGGACTCTTCCAAGTTGCTGGCGCCCTCGTCCATGGGACTTGGCGATCCGCTTCTTAACAGCCTTATTCAGGAGCTTACCACACTCAATTCGGAAAGGCAGACCATCATCAGCAATGATCAGCTAAGGAATCCAAGACTTCAGACGCTGAACGTTAGTATTGATAATCTCAAGACCGTTATTAATGAGAATATTTCTTTCAGCATTTCCACTACACGCAAGGAGTTGGATGATCTGGAGAACAGGATCAAGAACCTGAATGTGGAGTTTAACCGGCTACCTTACACTCAGAGACAACTTCTTGGAATTGAGAGGAAATTTAAATTAAACGATGCCATTTATACCTCTCTGTTGGAGAAAAGGATACAGGCGCAGATCATTAAATCGTCCAACCTGCCCGATTGTGAAGTTATTGATCCGCCCAGGTACCTGGCGGTGGCTTCACCCAATAATCTGATTATATTATTTATTGCTGTCTTTCTCGGGATCCTTTTGCCCACGATCATTATTTTAAGCCGAAGGTTCTTCGGAGACAAGGTTTTGGAGGTGGAAGAGATCAAGTCTTTTACCAGTCTGCCGGTAATTGGTTCCCTGCCTACAAATCCCAAGCCGCTTAACAACGTTGTTCTGAATTATCCAAAAGTTCCCATTGCCGAGGCATTCCATACCATTCGAAGTAATCTTATTTATTATCTGTACGGGAAGGAAAGCAACACCATCCTGGTCACCTCGACCCTTCCCTCGGAAGGAAAATCCTTTACCTCCCTGAACCTGGCAACGAGCTTTGCGATGACGAATAACCGAACGGTACTTCTGCAATTTGACCTCCGGAAACCCAGTAAGATTTTCAATGAGCTGGGAACCAAAGCTCTGGTGGGAATAAGCTCCTATCTGATAGATAAGGCCACTCTGGATGAGATCATTATTCCCACGGAAATACCGAACCTGGATCTGATCCAGGCCGGTCAGATCCCCCCGAATCCGGTGGAATTGATATCAAGTGTGAAGAACCGGCAGTTATTTGATGAATTGAAGAAGAAATACGATTATATTATTGTTGATTCACCTCCCTACGGACTGGTTACGGATTCCTTTATTCTTATGAACTATGTTGATATCAAGCTATATGTGTCCCGGTTAGGCACCATTAAGCGAAGAGCATTGATCTCCAATCTGGACGATGTGGTATCCAAAGGCATAAAGGATATATATCTCCTGGTGAACGATAATAATGCGCTTAAAAAGAGCAGTTATACTCAGTATGCTTATGAAGATAAGGATAAAAAGGGCAAAACATTCGTAAACAGGATCTTAAAGGGCACACCGGGATAGCATACGGAGCTTTATGATTTTGATAGCATTCCTTTAACACTCCGGGTTTTTGCCCTAAGGGATCCGAGTCCGAATTTAAAGAGGTCGCGGAAGTAGGTGCTCAGGTTCCAGTGTATCAGTTTAAAGGACAAATGGGTTGAATACCAAAAGTTTATTGCCCATTGCACAACGAATTGCACCACCACAATTCCCAGAAGTCCGTAAGGACCCACCACCAGAAAACCAAATCCCAGAATTCCGATCCCGGTAGCTATGGAAGGGATCAGGAAAGGTACGTGATTGGTGCTCAGGTATATGCTGGAGTGAAAGGAGGAGTTCATTTCGAATACCAGTCCGAGAGCCATAATGGTAAGGATAAGCGTCGGTACCAGGCGGGTTTCAATGTTGAGCAATTCAAGCAGGAAATTTCCGAAAAAGCCGGTAAAAAGGAGAGCAAAAATAATTAGTCCCAGGCTGTAGAACAGGTAAATGCTCAGGCTCTTTTTGATCTGATAATTATCTTTTGAGGCCATTACCTTATAAACCTTGGGAAGGTTAGCATAGAATGGGGCTTCAGAAATTCTTCGGATAAACATGAAGATTCGCTGGGTAAAAAGGAAACTGGCCATCAGTTTAACATCCGAGATTTGGGCCACAATGATGGAAGTACCATAATTGGTGAGGTAATTGCCCCAGAAGATCCCGCCGGTTTTCCAGGTTGCGGGCCAGATGGAGCGGAAGATCTCCCGGTCGAAATACCAGCTGGAGTTTAATTTAACTCCTTTTTCACGGTACCATTTATAGACAAACTGCCGCAAGTAGATCAGAACTGCCAGGGCTTCAATCAGCATTACTCCAATAAGGTAGGTTATATTCAGATTAAGCAGGAGTAGGATCACGAAGCTTATTACTTTAATGGCTCCAATGAAGGATTTAAATCCATTGATCTCGGCCACAAAATCGAGGCCGGTCATAATGGAACTCCAGCGAATGGTTTGAATGGTCAGAAAGCTTACCACCACCAGGAGACCGTATGCAACCCAAAGGTAGGTTGCATGGTCTGCCATATTCATTAGGTTCCAGATGATGGCAATACCGGCTGTGAGCAGAATTAGAACCAGGAACAGGCTGATGGCAATGTAAATAATCCGGGTTGTTGAAAGAACATTGGCAAGTTGCGGGTAATTGGGATCTCCTTCTGCGGTAACTTCATTCTTATATTCCTCCACGGTTCTCGGAAGCCTATCAGCACCAGCTTTAAAGTAGGAAACGGCTCTAACCAGGGTAGGACCAAAACCGGAGTCGGCGAGTCTGGAGATTCCCAGAATGGTATTTAAAAGAAACCAATAGGAAATCTCAATCTCTGAAAATTTGGCAAGTACCAGGGGTAAGACGAATACTCCACTGCCGAATTGGATGAAGTAGGCCGACCATGTCATCATGGTCGGATCTTTCAGAATTTTTTTAATTATGTTCACCATGGGTAACCAGCGCGATTTGACAGGTCCCGGGATTTTTCCGGGAAAAAGCAAAGAAAATCAGAATTTTTCAGGAAATCTAAAAAAAATCTCTTTTTCGGTTGATAAACAGAAAAAGAGATTTTTTTATGTAAATATGTCGGACTGATTATTGCTTCATAAACCTAAGGGTTCTTTTAGTTTTTTGATTTTCTAAATGGATAATATATATGCCCGATTTAAGACCAGATACATCCAGTCTGAAGTCGGTTTCGGATATCCTATGGTTATGTAAGGGAACCTGTAGTTGGATTTTCCCTGAAAGGTCTATAATACTTATGGTTTCATCTCCTTCAAGGCTGTCTTTTACCGAGATGGTAATCACATCCAGGGCCGGATTTGGGTAAAGATTCAGGAATCGTTCTTCCGGTTCGGGTGATCGTGTCCCGATATTGACAACCAACGGGCGGAAAAGGGTATTACTATGTTTTATTCCATCTTTCACAAATACGCTTATTTCCTTATTTGTGGGGGTGGCTGATTCCGATTCGGCTTTGTTAAGGTATTTAACCTTCCGTATTGCCTGTTCGTAATTATCTTTGGTATCGTTTCCTTTTAGGGAAAGAATTCCCAGGTTTTGATGGAAATAGCCTGTGATATTGGAGTGTCCTTCAAAGGTAAATTCATCGTGTAACGGGTCAAAGTTTTCTGAGATCCGGATCTCTGCTTCTGTAATCAATCCTGTGTGCAATATTTCAAGTTGTTCCGTAATTTCCCTTTCTCCTTCACCGATGAAATAGTCCAAATGGAAATTTTCCAGATTGGTGATCTGGGGAGCGCCCGTTGTTGGGGCAGAGGTTGTAGCACTGGCAACATTGCTGTACCCGGAGGCCCCTTCGCTATTCACGGCCTTAACGCGGAACTGATAGGAGGTTGAGGCAGTCAGGTTATAGACATTATAGGCGCTTGCATTGGCATTGGTGGAAGCGAGCAGGTTAAAGTCTGAGGAGCCTTCCGAAATTTCTATATCGAATCCGGTCTCATTATTGGAATTATCGTTCCATCTCAGGACCAGGGAGGTTGATTGTATTTCCTCGGTGCGCAGATTGGATGGGTTTGCCGGAACCGTATTTCCGGAATTTCCTGGAGTATTTACCTCAACTACTTGTGTATATGAAGAATAAGTCTCTGAGTTAAATGCCCTTATTTTAAAAAAAAACCGGGATCCGGAGTTGAGGCCTGTAACCTGATAGGAGATTACGTTGGCCCCTGTTTTGTGTATGGAGGCGAATCCGCTTTGTGGGTTACTACTTTGAAATATTTCGAATCCGTCTTCATTATCGGAACAATCTTCCCAGGTTAGTGTGGCCGAGTTTTCAGTAACATCCGACACATCGATGCTACAAGGAGCAGGCAGAGGAACGATATCACTTTCTCCGGCAATTAGCACTACTCTCCGATAGGAGGTCATAGCCGGGGAACCATTGTCTTTGAGTACGAGAACAATATGAATGCTATCGCCCGTGGCGGCATTTCCAGGCATTTGGACGGAGCAGGTTGAGGAACTGCTGTTGGTAATGGATACATTACCGCCATAAGTACCCGGTTCAGGATAGTAAAACCAGCGGAAGTTAAGATTATCCCCGTCGGGGTCGGAAGAACCGGAGGCATTAAGGCTGATGCTTGTTCCCTGGTCCACATTTAGGTATATTACATCGCTACTTTGGTCGGATCCGATCACGGCCAGCGGTTCGTGATTGGCCTCGGAGAAGGATTTCAGGCACCAGTCCATGCGGCCGGCGAAGTTATTCTGGAAATCGGTTCTCCACCGGAAGAGAGGAGCATACCGGTTATTGTAAGTGGTGCCGTTATAGGTCCAGGAATCAGTTGCTTCGGAAAACATATAAAAGTCGGCGTAATCATCTTCATCGCCTTTTACCTTTCCGTATCCTAATTCGGTATAGGGATTTTTTTGGCGGTCTTTAGTAAAGCGACCTCCCCATCCTCCGTAGTGCCATTTTTCCGGATCATTAAGTCCGTTTTGGATCAAATGAAGGAAAGAAGGAGAATCTCCTTCCCATAAAACGGTACGCTGACGGTATTTACTGCCAAGTACCCCATGATTGTTTTGAATGTTGGAGCTAACCCATTCATCACTTATCACAGATTCATCACCACCATGGGATTCAGGCCAGAAGTTTCCATAGGTTGGTGAAATGCCCTGCCATTGAGCCACTGATCGAAGGTAGATGAGGTTTGGAAAATTATGGGTCATCCAGGCACCGGCATCATCCTGTCCTGAAATATCATAAGCACGAATTTTAGAAACAAAACTATTAACTTCGGACTGGCTCCTGGAGTTGTTAACGTCGTACAGTGCCTGGGCAAGGGTGTTACCTCCTCCCCAGAGAAGCACCCATACCGGGCGGGAATCGCTTTGATCTACTATGTCAATAATGGCATTGGATCCGGCGGTCGATTTGCCGCTCCCGACAGCATCCATGCCATATCGGGTTTGACCCTGGAAGATCCTGCTCCTGAGTTCACTATGGGAAGGGAATCGGGGATCATGTTGCTTTAAGTTGTTAACTACCTGACCATAAGCATCTACAATACTATACATCTCGTCTATACGTGGATTTTCCTGAAGCCAGTAGGATGTGGTTGCCACCAAGGCCTCAATTTCAATCTCGTTACTGTACAAAAGCAAACGTACCAGTGATTGAGAGTCATCCGGTTCATTTAGGATATCTGACAATACGATAACTCTGGGTTGTGCCACAGAAATAAGGGTGAAACCCAAGAACAAAATTCCTGCAGACGCAACTCTTCTCATACAATTCATTACTCTTTTCATCTTTACAACAATCAATTTTACAAACCAAACAACACTATTTTTTACGGAATTTTCTCCTCATTGTTGTGTGCCGGATATTATTTTTAATTAATAAAAATAGCCTAAATCTAACTAGTAATCAATAGATTACAACATAGAGAAATTATGTTAAACTTGGTAATTTTAGTATGGGAGGGTTACAGGGTCCGTTCACTTAACATAATCCTTAAAAAGAAAATGTAATGAATTCAGGTGCAGAAATTCAGTGCAAATATCATCTTTTTTTTTTGAAAATGATCAAATGAAAATTAAAGAATTCTGAAGTATGGGTTAAACTAAAACAGGTATAAATTAGGAATGGTTATAATTTAGCAGGATTCGAAATATTGCATTCCTGCACATCATGGTATTTGGGAGGTTCCCTATACTATCCCAGATATTTAGATGGATGGGTTGAAAAAGAAACTAAATAAGGGAAAAATAAATAAGAGAAACCTTACAGGTTAAAATCTCCCTGGAAACTTTTCTTCCGAATATAATACTGTATAAACCTTTTTCGCTGAGTGGTTTTTGAATACCAGGAAGGTTCATAGTAAAGGTTCTCGAGGTGGTAGGTATTTATGTAATATTTCAACAGGTTTTGATGTTCATAATTAACGGATGCCTTTAGAATGTTTCCTTTGAGGCCAAGTTCTTTCTGGATCTTTTCTCTGATTACAACAGTAACATCAAGTATGCTTTGAATTTTTGAGAAGGTTTCCTGTAGAGGTGATATTCTGTACCATACCAGTTTCTTATCAATCAGAACAGAAGGTGCCAGCCTGCTTATACGATACCAAAAGTCGAGATCTGCAATTGGATGATATTCAGGATTATAACCATTAATTTTTTCCCCTAATTCTTTTCTGAAAACAACCCCAGGGAAGGGTGAGATATTTTTATAAAGGAAATAGGCCGGGTTTAAATATTTACCAGAGGCAGTCAGGTCGATATTCTGATTTAAATCTTCCGGAAAGGATTCGCCAACCAGGGCCTTAGCTCCTGCCATTCCGAGGTTCTGATCCTTTGCAATCACCTTCAACATGATCTCGGTAAATCGTTTATGAAGGGCGTCATCATCATGCAGAATACTAATCCACGGCGTATTGGAGAGCTCAATGCATCGGTTCCAGTTTCCGACCATGCCAACATTTTCCTCATTCCGGTAGTACTTCACCCTTGGATCCTTAAGTTCATTCACATATTTCTCAAACTTGTCATGATCAGAGGCATTATCGACTACGATAATTTTCGTCCGTATGGTTTGATTTAGTGCCGATTCCAGGGCAACTGGGAAAAAATCTTCGCGGTTGTATACGGGTATAGCGATAGTTATCTGATCTGTGGTCATTAATGATGGATATTTCTTATGATTAAGTATAATGTTAGGATTTATTTTACAATAATTCTAAGGTTTATACGCATAGATTGTGTCTAATTGCTCCATTAGCAATTTAAAGGCAATATCCACACCGTTCTC
Organism: uncultured Bacteroidaceae bacterium; assembly: GCA_964572225.1. Lineage (GTDB taxonomy): Bacteria > Bacteroidota > Bacteroidia > Bacteroidales > CAZNFR01. The sequence continues at coordinate 660 of CAZNFR010000032.1, read as the reverse complement.
GTTCCAATGGGTATCGGTTCGATAATAAACAAGTTCCCCGGATTGCATGAAGGGTTCATATAACATTATAAAATTTACATCCTTATTTTCCAGTTTTTTATAAAGCCTTGGAAGCAACTGGTTATATTTTTGTTGAGTTTTGTGTTCGTTGTATATGGTATATTGCTCAGGCACTGAAAGAAGGATAAAATCCATACCATATTTTCTTTTCATTTCATTGCTCATAATTTCCAGGTTCGTAGCAATTTCCGATACCTCAGAATCGGAGTATTTTTCATAATAAAAATCTACGGATTCATGATAAAAAACAAAACTACGATCCTCATTAACGATATAGCTTGGAGTTTGACTGGGAATATAATCAAAAGTCCTGAATTTTAGGGTGTTTACTGCAGCATAGAGTTCATGGGTGAGATAGCTTTTTTTGAGAATGGTATTGTAGAGGAATTCTGTATTTTCGGGGAAGAGGTAATCTTCAAAAACCCTGCGGACGATTGAGTTTTCATTGGCTGAGAAATCCACATGAAAGGTTTTCAGGAAACGTTCATGCAGGTATCGTTCAGCAGTCCCATAAATAAATACTTTGGCATTACCGGGTTGGAAATTTTCCCCTTCGAGGAAAGAGGCCGGACTTGACCAGTAGGGTGCGGCAATGCGGTG